>JAISKR010000142.1 GCA_031260845.1 Bacteroidales bacterium | reverse complement strand
TCGCTTCGTGCGCTGAAAGACAAACCGGAAGGTTACGTTGAACGCCCGCCGAGAGAACCGCGTGAAGGCGGCTACGACCGTGGACGCGGACGGGACAGCAGAGATCGCGACCGTGGACGTGACCGCGACAGAAGACGATAGGTCAAAACCGAAATAGCAAAGAAAAACGACGGCATTGCAAAATGTCGCCGTTTTTTTTATTACTTATGGGTGGTTATAAAGGTGATTCAGTTGTGATACATTGTCCTTTTTAAACCTATTGTCACACCAATTTTTCCAACTGATCGGTATTTTTTGCAATATCCGCGTCGGTGAGGGAATAATTGCTCAGGTCGCCTGCAAAATACTGGTCGTAGGCGCTCATATCCACAAATCCGTGTCCTGAAAGGTTGAAGAGTATCGTCTTTTTTGTGCCTTCTTCTTTGGCTTTCAGCGCTTCGGTAATGGCTGTGGCAATGGCATGAGCCGATTCCGGTGCGGGGACAATTCCTTCCGTTTGTGCAAACAGCACTCCGGCTTTGAATGAATCCAACTGCTGTATATCCACTGCTTCTATCAGTTTATCTTTCAGCAACTGGCTGACGATAGTGCCTGCGCCGTGGTAGCGCAATCCGCCTGCATGGATATGTGCGGGCGAGAAATTGTGACCGAGCGTAAACATAGGAATCAGCGGGGTGTAGCCGGCTTCATCGCCAAAGTCGTATTGGAACACGCCGCGTGTCAGTTTGGGACACGAGGTCGGTTCAGCCGCAATAAAGCGGGTTTTCTTGCCGTCTTTTATGTTGTGACGCAGGAAGGGAAAGGAAATGCCGGAAAAATTGGAACCGCCGCCGAAACAACCAATCACAATGTCGGGGTATTCGCCTGCCAGTTCCATCTGCTTTTCCGCTTCAAGCCCAATGACAGTCTGATGCAGCGACACATGGTTCAGTACGCTTCCGAGGGTATATTTGCAATTGGGTGTTTCCATTGCCAATTCCAACGCTTCGGATATGGCAGTTCCCAAACTGCCCCGATAAGTGGGGTTGTCGGTCAGTATTTTGCGCCCTGCCTTGGTGGACATACTGGGCGACGCTATCACCTGCGCGCCCCACGTCTGCATCAGCGAGCGACGATAGGGTTTTTGCTCGTAACTTATTTTCACCATATATACCGCAAGTTCCAGCCCAAACGCTTTTGCGGCAAAGGACAGCGCGGTGCCCCATTGTCCGGCGCCGGTTTCGGTGGTTATATTGGTCAGTCCCTCTTTTTTGCAGTAATACGCCTGTGCCAGCGCCGAGTTCAACTTGTGCGAACCGACAGGGCTGACGCTCTCGTTCTTGAAATAAATGTGCGCCGGGGTATCCAGCGCCTTTTCCAATTCGTAGGCGCGTACCAGCGGCGATGGGCGGTAAATCTTGTACTTTTCGCGCACTTCCTCAGGAATGTCAATCCACGCATCGGTCTGGTTGAGTTCCTGCCGCGACACTTCCTCGGCAAAAATGGGGAACAAATCTTCCGGTTTCAACGCCTGTTTGGTTCCGGGATGCAGCAACGGCAACGGTTTATTCGCCATATCGGCTGCAATGTTATACCATTTCTCAGGTATTTCCGACTCTTTCAATAAGAATTTCTTGGTATTTGTCATCTTTTTTAAAATTTAAGTTTAAGTATTATTATTTGTTTTGATAAATTTTCCAACGGCTATAAAACGAAAAAAGCCTGTTGTTTTGAACAACAGGCTTTTGATATGTCTTACACACAGCAAGGCTCATTGTTCGGTAAACAACGTGCGCCACCACCATGAACTCGTGCTTATGCTATACATTTTTCGCTTTTTTGATGCCACAAATATAGTAAGTTTTTTTGAAAAAAAATAAAAAAATCTTTTTTTGAAAAAAAAATCACATTTTTATCATCCGTCAGGTCATTAACCATTGACAATTAACCATTAACCCTTATCAATAGGCTCTTTTGTTTTTTCCTTCAATGTAATTGATGAAGGCGTTGCTGACCACCTTGTTGCCGCCGGGCGTGGGGTAGTTGCCGGTGAAATACCAGTCGCCGGTATCGTTGGGACACGCTTGATGCAGGTTTTCAATGGATTGGTAAATGATTTCGATTTCCGCCTTGATTTCGGGCGTGCGCAGCATTTGGGCAATTTTTGAAGACACTTCCTTCGGGCTAAACGGTTTGTAGATTTCCTTCACATAATTGACCATCTGCGAGGCAGGCAATTTTTCCTGCGCCTTGCATTTATTGTAAACGTCGTTGATGACAGACGTTCTGCCGCTTTCTTTGAGCAGTTCGATAGCCGCCTGAAAGGCGACAAAATCGCCCAATCGCGCCATATCTATGCCGTAGCAATCGGGATAGCGGATTTGTGGCGACGAGGATACAAAAACGACTTTCTTGGGTCCCAAGCGGTCGAGTATTTTTATGATGCTCAGTTTGAGCGTAGTTCCGCGCACGATAGAGTCGTCGATGATGACCAGATTGTCAACGCCCCTGCGCAGCGTGTCGTAGGTAATGTCATACACGTGTCCCACCATGCTGGCGCGGCTTTTGTCCTGCGTGATGAAGGTGCGCAGTTTGGCGTCTTTGATAGCCACTTTTTCCATGCGGGTGTGCACATTCATGATTTTGTCGAGGCGGGCAGGCGTCAGTGTGCTGCCGGCTTCGAGAATGAGCCGCTTTTTCCGCTCGTTCAGATACTCGTCGGCTGACTCAATCATCCCAAAGAAGGCTGTTTCGGCGGTATTGGGAATGTATGAGAAAACGGCGTTGTCAAGATTGTGGTGGATGGATTCCAGAATGTCGGGCAACAGCAGTTTGCCGAGCAATTTCCGTTCTTTGTAAATGTCCTTGTCGCTTCCGCGTGAAAAATAGATGCGCTCAAACGAGCACGACCGGCGTTCCTGCGGTTCCAACACCATTTCTTCGGAAATATCGCCGTTGGCTTTGACAATGACGGCATGACCGGGTTTGATTTCGGAAACCTGCCCGGCGTCGAGATTGAAAACGGTCTGGATAACCGGTCTTTCAGACGCTACCACAGCCACTTCATCATCATGATAGTAAAAGGCGGGGCGTATTCCGCAAGGGTCGCGGTAGAAAAAAGCATCCCCATGCCCAACGATGCCACTGATGACGTATCCGCCATCCCATTTCTTGCTTGACTCGGCTAACACTTCTTTGATGCTGAGATGGTCGGCTATCATCTGCGATATTTCAGCATTATTGTAACCCTGTTTCTTGAAAGCATCGAATAATCGCTGATTTTCGCGGTCAAGGAAGTGCCCGATATTTTCGAGCATGGTAACAGTGTCCGAATATCCGGTGGGAAATTGCCCCAAATCGGTCAGGATATTGAACAAAGTATCCACATTGGTGAGGTTGAAATTGCCGGCAAGAATGAGGGTGCGCGTTTTCCAGTTGTTTTGCCGCATCACGGGATGGATGGCGTCTAACGAATTATCGCCGTAGGTGCCGTAGCGCAAATGCCCCAAGTAAATTTCCCCTGCAAAGGGCATTTTGTTTTTCATCCACACGGGGTCGCTGAGCAGTTCGGGCGTGCGCTTACCCACTGTGTTAATGTCGGTGTAAATTTCTTTGAAACAGGCGTCCAATGGCGACGGTTTGATGCTGCGTTCGCGTGCGATAAACTCGTTTCCGGGTTGCATTCCCAATTTCACACACACAGCGCCTACGCCGTCTTGTCCGCGGTTGCGCTCTTTTTCCATCATCAAATGCAGTTGTTCCAGCCCATACAGGCAACTGCCGTATTTGAACTGGTAGTATTCAAGCGGTTTCAAAAGCCTTACAAAGGCTACGCCGCATTCGTGCTGCATTTGGTCTGTCATGGATGATTAGATTTTTATTTTCTAATTAAATTTTAATTAAACTCTTCACAATAAAGGCGCTGGGATATTTCTTCCCTACCAGTTTAAGATAATATAATGCCTCGGTTTTCGTTCGGAAATCGCCTACAAAGATTTGATAATTCGGCTCGGTATAGGTGAGATAGGCATTAATTTCGGGGAAATGTTGAGGGAAAACGGATTTAATATCCGTAGATTTTTGCCGTGCTGCTTGTCCCGACTGCGAAAAGATGCGAATCCTGTATCCTTGTATGCCCTTTTGCATATAGTTATTGGCAATCTGCATATTCAACAGTTGTTCAACCTGCACCGGCTGAATCACCTCAATTTTTTTATTTTTTTCGAGATCACTCAAAATTTGCGGACGCTCGCTGCTCTGAGCCTTCATTCCGGCAGAAAAGGAAAGCATCAAAAGGATACTAAATATATATTTCATCTGTAAATCTATCAACCTACGGGAATAACGAAATTTATTTTTCCATTGCAAAAATAATACCAAAACCGGATAGAAGAAATTTATTTTCATTTTAGTGATTTTTCAATACGCAAACCAATATCATCTACGCCAAGAAGCGGCTCGTCGCGCATTCCCTGTTCATATTCAAAAGTATAAACGCCCGTTTCCGGGAATCGCACGTTTCTTTGCCAGAGCAAACTGTTGTCAAATTTGCTGCCCAAGCCGTTTCCGAGCCATTTGCCGCGTTCGTCGGCGATGCCTATTTTCACGGTATCGCGTTGCAGGACGCCCGATGGGGTGTGAACATTGACAAACAGCCACAGTTCCATCCATTTGTACCGATTGGTGTTGCGCACATTGATATATACATTGCAAAGACTCGCCGTATCGGTAACATTCACCTCAAAAATCGCCATTTCAGACTGTTTCCAGCCCGTTTCGGGAACACGGAAACCGTCTTCATATATCTTTTGCCGGTCGCAAGCAACCAGCACGAAAACGACAGCGATACTTGCAATAACTATCCGTTTCATGATTGATTGGGATTTGGGTTAGGCTTTTGATTGTCATTGCGGTTGCCGCCGCCGCCGTTTCTATTCCTGTTGCGGTTGGAACGGTGACGGTTTTGTTGTTGCCGTTCGCCTTGGTTTTGCCCTTGCGATCCGCCTTGCGCCGCTTCATTTCGCGGTTTTTGCCCTTGTTGCTGGGGCTGCGGTTGCCTTTGTTTGCCGCCGCGTTTGTTCCTTCTTTTTCCGCGGTGTTCTTCAAACCGACTGATACTGTCCTCGCCTGCTGAATTTTGATAGTTAATATCAATCTTCTTTACCGGTTTCGAATCTTCGTCGCTCATCAATTCTTTCGCCTTGATACCCTGCCGGTTCAGACGGATAATTTCTTTTACCACATCCACATCCACCGGTATGGGCTTAGCGTCTTCGTTATCTTTGCTTCTGTCAAACGAATACCAGATGATACGCCTGAATATGTCTGTTTTGAAATGATAGGCTCTGCCTTGCTCGGTGTCCAGAGGGATATTGGTGTCGGGAAAGTCTTTTTGCGCGTCAATGTAGCATTTCACTTCAAAATTGAGGCAACATTTCAGTTTGCCGCACTGCCCTGCCAATTTCTGGGGGTTGAGCACCATATCCTGATAGCGGGCGGCGCTGGTGGACACCGATGCGAAAGACGACATCCATTTAGAGCAGCACAACTCGCGTCCGCAGGTGCCGATGCCGCCCACCTTGCCCGCTTCCTGACGTGCACCGATTTGCTTCATTTCAATTCGTACCCTGAAATGTTCGGCAAAATCCTTAATCAGTTGCCTGAAATCAACACGGTCATCGGAAATATAGTAAAAAGTGGCTTTGGTTTTATCGCCCTGATATTCAACATCGCTTATTTTCATTGAAATATTCAATGTGCTCACCATCTGGCGGGCATTTTTCATGAGTTCCTGCTCTTTTTCAATCGATTGAAACCATTTTTCAACATCTATGGCTTTGGCTTTGCGATAGATTTTTTTCAAACCGTTGACCGGCACGCCTGCGTGCTTCATCTGAACAGGCACAAGGGGTCCGGTAAGCGACACCACGCCAATGTCATGCCCGGGCGAGGCTTCTACTGCCACCACGTCGCCTTTGGCTAACGGCAGGTCTGAATTATTGATATAATAACCCTTGCGCGTGTTTTTAAAACGAATTTCCACCAAATTGTCTGATTCGTTTTTGGGAAGATCGTCCAACCAGTTAAATACATCCATTTTATTTCGTCCACAGCAATAATGCTTCTTCTGGGGGGTCTTATCCTCCGGATTTTCAACAGGTATATGGTAACATCCTCGTGTGATGTATGTATCGTTCATATTAAAATTGTGATTTGCAAAATTACATGATTATTTTCGGATTCCTATCAAAAGAATACTAATTTTATCAAACGGTGACATTTATTATTCAATTTCAATTACTTGTGTTGGTTCTTTCGGAACGTTAGCATCGGGCGTTTCAGGCATGGGCTGTTCCTGTTCGGCGGCTGGCGGCGGCTGCTGATCGTTTGTTCCCACTCGATTCATTTGTGCAAGAAACTGATAATATTTTTCCGCTGATGAAATCATATACGTGTATCCCGGTTTTTTATCTGCTACTTTTCGCTGTTTTTCGGGTATTTTGACCAAACGATTGTTGAAATCCTGATCAGAAGACAAAATCTGCATCAATTCGCGGGTATATCCGAAATAGAACCAGTCGTTATCGGACATTTTCAGATAAATGTCTATCATATCGCCGCCGGGGCGCTTGGATATTTCCACAAAACCGTCCACCAAGCGGTTCACCTGATTGCCCGTCAGATTGCCCACCCCTATTTTACCGACGGAACGGTAGGAATGACGTGCCGGATCCCAGACTAATCGCAGTTGATTCAGCAACAAGGTATGTTTCAGTTGGTCGGGGAAATTTCTCACCTTGCCCAAAGAAGATTCCTGCCTGAATCGGTTAGCCTGTTTCGTACCCAACCACTCGTTCAAACCTCTGATATACTGGGGACGTCGCAAATCGACACCCGTCAGATCGGGCAAACTGTCTATTTTTTTGGCAATGAAAGACGACAAACCGGCGTCGAACAGGAAATCCACCGCCAGCATGACGTCAAAGGCGGTTTCCTTCGTGTTGAGGTTATGTACGATTTTCCCTACGGCGTTCAACTGTACCCTGCCCAAGTCTTCGCCCAGCGAAATGCGCCCCTCACCGCTGATGATGCAAGTGTTGCGATTGAATGCCAACAGATTGCCTGCCGAGTCGGGATTGGCTAATTTCCCTTTCGAGGCGATGGTGTAAATCATCGAATCGCGGTTATAATGAAGCACTCCCGAAGCCTGTATCAATTGTTTGTCGTTGTAGTTGTTGCGTTGGGATAAAAAGGCAGGATAAATGGAATCGCGCGAAAGGAACAGTCCATTGTAAATTTTCGCAAATTGCTTGTTGACAGGCGCTTCACCCACCTCAATCTCCACCTCGGCGGGGTTCACCACACTCTTGAACCGAACCCAGTCGGGATGCAGCGTTTCACATTCCTGAACGATTTGAGCAGCACCTTCAAATTCGGGAAATTTGTTTTCCGATTTGAGCAGTATATCCCCCTGAAAACGATAGAAAGGATTGAGCATGAAGCCCGATTCTTCGCTAATAGAACCTTTTGCCAAGGTTTTTCCCGATTTATCCGGCGATATGTTGGTCATGTCTATCTGAGTTAATTTATTGGTTTCGTCCGTGTAGTCGTAGATTCCGGAACCGGTAAACTTCTTTCTGCCTGAAATACTGACATTAGCAGAGTGGATGACGTGTTGTCGAAGGGTATCATTGAAAATAATCTTTGCATTGTCGCTTAGTTCGAGCAACCCTTTTTCATTCACCGTCAATTTGCCTTCATTGGGAAAAATGAGGGCGTCGGCAGACTGTATCAGATTAACGCCTTCCGCTTTCAACTGCCCGGATGAATAATTGTAGGACGCCGAGTTGGCAACGAAATTCAGCGAATCGGCGCCGTACATGGTGGAAATATAGCGTGTGCCCTGACTTTCGCCCTCGGTTTTATACTTGAAATCGGCAGCATCCTTCAAGTCGCCTCCTCCCAAGTTAATTTTTGTATTTTCCATTTCCCATGTAAAGTCAGCCACTTGGGCTTCGAGTTTGGTTTCGGGGAAACGTACCAGCGCATAGTCTTTCTTCGCCTGAAATTGACCTGTTCGGGTGGTGAAATCGACGGAAGAATGAACGGTGTCTGCCGTTACAACCTGGTAGGCGCCCTCCTTAGCCACGCGAAGCCTGAACAATGATTCATCCGCTGAAAATGCCTCCGAACGGAAAGCAACACTGTCCGACCGAACGTCGGCAATGTTCATATCCATCCGCCCCTTGCCTGACAAACCCTTACTTGAAAGCGACAAATTGCCGTCGAACTTGGTATCATTGAACAGATTAAAAACCTTGTCGGTCTTGTAAATGTTCATTCTATCATTGTTCGGTTCCCAATGAATCTTATTTCCTTCGGATTGTATGTCGGGAAACTCAACGCCTTGTGTCTGTTTCTCCAATGTAAATGACTTCGCTTTGGGAATATTCATGGAATCGGGATACATGGCATAGTCTTCGGCATTGATGGTGGCTGTGAGAAATTTGAGCGTTCCGGACGCCCGCAAGCCCTTGTTGGTAAGACTGATATTGGCTTGCAACTCGGCATTGTTATAAGTAGTGATTGCCGAATAACCGGTTTCAAATGTAAATCCGTGCGAATAATGGGGTTGAACTTTAATCACACGGCTCATATCGGAAAAATTATCTGCCGATGAAACACGACCGGGCAGCGAAAAATGCTCTTTCTCTAAATGGTCGAGACT
>JAISKR010000006.1 GCA_031260845.1 Bacteroidales bacterium | reverse complement strand
TACGTATCCACCGGCGGCGGCGCCATGCTTGAATACATGGAAGGTAAAGAATTACCCGGCATCAAGGCTATTCGCGGTTAAATTTCATGACAGTTGTGATTCGCTTGTTATACAAGTTGTTATAAATAGTTATACAATAGTTATACAATAGTTATACATTGTATTTCATTGTCAACCGCCCATTGTGCGTCAGCCGTAATTACGGGAACCGTGAGGAAATTTCGTAATTTTTAATTCGTAATTGAATTGTGCGTTAGCCTTAATTTTTAATTTTTATTTCTTAATTGGTGATAATCAATAAAAATAATTACTTTTGCACAGTTAATCTTATGAACAGTGAGCGAGAATAAATATGTTGAAACACCTCTGATGAAGCAATATTACAGTATCAAGGGAAAACATCCCGATGCTGTATTGTTGTTTCGTGTAGGCGATTTTTATGAAACTTACGGCGATGACGCCGTGCAGGCAGCGGATATTTTGGGTATCACCCTTACGCGCAGAGCCAATGGCGCTGCTGCTTCCGTCGAATTAGCCGGTTTTCCGTATCATGCGCTGGATACCTATCTGCCGCGTTTGGTGCGGGCAGGTCAGCGGGTTGCCATTTGCGACCAGTTGGAAGACCCTAAACTGGCTAAAACAATAGTCAAACGAGGGGTTACAGAGTTGGTTACCCCCGGTGTAGTGCTCAACGACCAAATTTTGGACACGCGGGAAAACAATTTCCTTGCCTGTGTGCACGTCGAGAAAAGTCTTGTCGGCATTGCCTTTCTGGATATATCCACCGGCGAATTTCTCGTTGCCGAGGGAACGGCTGAATATGTGGACAAACTGCTCAACGGCTTCAATCCCAAAGAGATTTTGATAGAAAGAAAGCAGCAAACTTGGTTTAAAGACACCTTCGGCACGCGGTTTTACCTGTCCATCTTGGAAGATTGGGCTTTTGTGAACGACACTGCGCGTGAAAAACTGCTGAAACATTTCAACATTGTGAATTTGAAAGGTTTTGGCGTTGAAGACCAAACGCTTGCTGTGACGGCGGCGGGCGCTATCCTGCAATACATGGACATTACCCGTCACGACCAGTTGGGGCATATCAACAAGATTTCGCGCCTCAATGAGGATGAATCTGTCTGGTTGGACAAGTTTACCGTTCGCAATCTGGAATTGTTGTACCCTGCCAGCGAAGGCGGGCACACGCTTTGCGAGGTGCTTGACCGAACACTCACCCCGATGGGCGCCCGTTTGCTGAAACGCTGGATTACGCTTCCCTTGAAAGACATACGCCGCATCAACGAGCGTTTGGAAGTGGTGGGCTATTTCTGCCAACAGGAAGAAACAGGGCAGATTGGCGAATGTCTGCACCGGATTGGCGATATGGAAAGGATGATAGCGCGTGTGGCTGCCGGAAAAGTGACGCCTCGCGAAATGCAGCAACTGCTTACCTCGCTGAGCATGGTGAAAGAAATAAAAAAAGTGTGCTTAGACGTGGACAACGAGCCATTGCGCCGCATTGCCGAGCAGTTTAACTCATGCGGCACTATCCGTGCCCGCATTGCCCGCGAATTGGCAAAAGACCCGCCGGCTGCTATCGGCAAGGGCAATGTGATAGCGGATGGCGTTTCGCCGGAATTAGACGAACTTCGAGACTTGCGCCATTCCGGGAAAGCCTATTTGGACAATATGCAGCAGACCGCCATTGAGCAAACGGGCATCACTTCGCTCAAAATTGATTTCAACAACGTGTTCGGCTACTATATCGAAGTTCGCAACACGCACAAAGATAAAGTTCCTTCCGAATGGATACGCAAGCAAACCTTGGTGAGCGCCGAACGTTATATCACTGAGGAACTGAAAGTATATGAGGCAAAAATACTGGGCGCCGAAGAGAAAATGCTGAAACTCGAAGCGGAATTGTTTGCAGCATTGGTGGCTTCGGTAGCCGAATATTTTCCTGCCATCCAACTCAACGCCTCACTGATTGCCCGTTTGGACTGTCTGCGCTCTTTTGCCTGCGCGTCTTGCGAGCATCACTACGTCAAGCCTGTCATCACCGATGGCGACAGCATCAATATCACACAGGGGCGGCATCCTGTCATCGAGGCATGGCTTGCGCCGGACAACCCTTACGTTGCCAATGACGTGTGGTTAGACAGCGATGAGCAGCAAATCATCGTGATTACCGGTCCCAATATGTCGGGCAAGTCTGCCATGCTGCGGCAAACGGCACTGATTGCGTTGATGGCGCAAATGGGCTGTTATGTTCCCGCTCAGGCAGCCGAAATTGGCTATGTGGACAAGATATTTACCCGTGTGGGCGCTTCGGACAATATTTCGCAGGGCGAGTCCACTTTTATGGTGGAAATGACCGAAGCGGCAAGCATCATGAACAATCTGTCGCCGCGCAGCCTTATACTGCTCGACGAAATAGGACGCGGCACCAGCACTTACGATGGCATTTCCATAGCATGGGCAATGGCGGAATACATTCACGAGCATCCCACAGCCAAAGCCAAGACCTTGTTTGCCACGCACTACCACGAGTTGAACGAGATGGAAAACAGTTTTCCCCGCATCAAAAATTACCATGTGGCGGTGAAAGAATTAGACCAGAAAGTGATTTTCCTGCGCACGCTGACACGCGGCGGAAGCGAGCACAGTTTCGGTATTCATGTGGCGCAAATGGCGGGTATGCCCAAAAGCATTGTGAATCGCGCCGAAGAGATACTGAAAGAGTTGGAAAGCAGCCAGCAGTCGGCAGTGGGCAATCAACAATCGTCAGTAGCCAAGCCGATTGCCGAACTTGGGTACAAACGCGAAGGCTACCAACTGTCCATCTTCCAGTTGGATGACCCTGTGCTGAAACAAATCCGCGACGAAATCAAAAAGACCGATATTAACAGTATTACGCCTTTGGAAGCCTTGCAAAAACTGAGCGAAATCAAAACGTGGGTAGGCTTGAAATAGATACCCCGCTCATTTTTTTTCGGATTTTTTCCCGAAAAGGGAAAAATGCACGTAATCCTTCGGATGCTCGCGAAGGTCAATCAACAGTTTATCCAAGTCATAGAGCGAGCGTTGAAGATAAACGTATGCAGAATCGTTGCGTGCCAACTGTCCCAATGTGCCTTCGCCGTTGTTGATGCCTTCCAGCAGGGTTTGCAGGTTGGCAAGGCTCTTGTTGGCGTTGTCGATGGTCGTTTTCACGTCTGAGGCTGCCAATGTGCCTGAAAAAGCGCTAAGGTTATTGATTAATTTGCCGATTTCCTCATTGCTCTGTTTCAGATTGCCCGACACAGATTCGAAATTGCTCAGTATCACGCTTATTTTTCGCCGTTCCGAAGCCACTAACTGTTCCACATTGGCTACAATCTTGTGGATATTGTCCTGCGTGTCGGCGTCAAAAATTTGCTGAAAGGTATGCAGCGCCAGATTTATCGAATCCAGCGTAGTTGCCGCTTTTTGTGCAATGTCTTCAACACCTTTGCTCAGACCGTCAACCAAGCCGGGTGCGATGGTTCCTTTCAGATAACCGCCGTTTTTTACAATCTGACTGTCGGTACCCAAAAGAAGCGCAACGGTTTTATCGCCCATCAATCCGCTGTTTACCTGCGCAATCGTATTGACAGGTAATTTGAGTTTTTTCTGCACGCCTATTGTTACCGTCAAACTGTCCAATCTTTCCGATGAAAATCTTATATCGGTGACCAGACCTACGGCGAAACCGTTTACATTGACCGGATTTGACGGCTGCAAACCCTCTACATTGGCATATTTAACCATGTAGTAATTGTATGACGAGAATAAATTCTTCCCTTTCAGGAAATTAAACCCCACGATAAACAGAACGATAATGACTGTTACAATGACGCCTATCTTGATTTCTTTTTTAAATTTCATTGAAAAAATGTTATTTTATAATTTCACTTTTGACAGTAAATCTGCCGGCAGGTAAAAGGTGTCTGTTTTGTCCACATAAACGACGACAGAACCCAAGTCCACCGGTTTTTTATTCAGATACGCCACCGAATTGGAAGCACGCAGAACAAGCGTATTCTTGCCTTTTTTCACGGTCAGCACCGCTAAATCGCCCTTTGCGTCGATGGAATAGGAATAACCTTTGAGCACGTCGCTGTGTTTGGCAAAGATTTTCGCCGTCAGGTCGGGTAAGGAAGTATTGAAATCCAATAACTTACAAAGGTATTGATTGACTTCCACATTGGTGTGCTGCCCCATGAGCGGGGTGTTTTGCGGATGGTAAACAGCCAGAAAAACCTCTTCGGCTGTGTGTCCACCTGACGTGAAACCAAAGCAGGTTCTGCCGTTCATAATGTCCTTCAAATTGGATGACAAATCCTGTGCGTCGCTGGCTTGTGTGTAGTCGCCGCCTTGCTTGTAATCCTTTGATTTCAGGACAAGTTGCAATTCTTCGTCAGTAAGTTCAAGGTCTGTATATTGTTTGAAAACAGTTGCAATTTGGTCGGGCTTCACCTCTTTGAGAATGCTTGCCAGCCCTCTCGCTGTTCTTTTGTATTTGGAAACCGTGCCGAATAAATTTTCCACTGTGGAACCTGAGCCGCCGCAACCTCTGCGTCCTATGGTAAATCCGCTGTTGCCGTGGTCGGGCAGAATAACGATAGCCGTTTCGCCGTTTCGCTTGGCAAATTCGAGTGCAACGCCCACAGCCTTGTCGAAAGCGAGGAACTCGGTGATGCAACCCACGGCGTCGTTGGCGTGTGCGGCATGGTCAACCTCGCTGCCTTCCACCATCAGGAAAAAGCCGTTTGGATTTTGGGAAAGTTGGTCAAGCGCCTTTTTCGTCATTTCATCCAACGACGGTATTTTGGCGGGGTCTCTGTCAATATCGAAAGGGTGTCCACCATTTTCCCACAAAGCCCATACTTTGCCGCCGGAATTATAATTTCTGAATTTCTCTATATCGTTCTGAATCAATGTTGTGCCTTTGGCATTGAAAAAGTTGCGGATGTCGTCTGTAATTTCCCCATTGCCGCCGCCGAACATGACGTCAACATTGTGAGCCATCTGCGGGGCAATCCATTTGTAATTTCCGCGACTGTAACTGTGGGAAGAGCAGTCTGCCGGCGTAGCGTGGGGAAATTCGCAGGTAACTACCAAGCCGGTTGCTTTATTTTGCAGGATTTTTGCTGCTTCCAATACTGTTGCCAACGGTTGATATGCCTTCGTGGCGTCAAGCGGAATGATTTCCTGCCCTGTAACCGGCGGGTAAGTGGATACAAAACCAGCCTGTGACGGTATGCCTGTCATATAACACGACGTTGTGGGTGCAGAGTCGCCGATGGGCGCAGTAGCGCAGAAGGTAGTAACCGAACCGCATAGAAACGGGTCCATGTTCAGGCTGTTAATGTGTTGATTGTACCGCTGATACCAGCGGGCGGCAGACACCACACCGATAGACGTGCCGTCGGGAATCATCACAATGAGGTTTTTAACCGGCTTGACAGGTTGTTCTGCCTGTCCCCATACCGTAAAGATACATAAAAATAAGGATACTGCAAAAAATAATTTTTTCATGACTGTTTTTATTTAATATAATTTATTGTTTTTGGGTTGAAAATGAATACGGTAAGTCTTCCTGTTGGAAAACAACCGTTTTATCGGGTTGCACCGCCATTTCCCATTCAAAAACGCCGCCTTTGAGAATGTCCGAATGGTTGATGAACAGGGCGGAATAAGCCGCACCGTTCAATTTCCGGCTGTTCGCATAGATATTGCTTTCGCTGTTTTCGGGCGCCTTGATGGTAAAGGTTTTGCCGTTTTCCAATTGGATGGTTGCCGAGCGGAAGAGCGGGCTTCCCAGCACATACTGCCCCGAACCCGGACAAACCGGATAAAAACCGAGCGCAGCGCTGAACACATACCATGCAGAGGTCTGTCCGTTGTCCTCATCGCCGCAATAGCCGTCGGGCGTGGGAAGATACAGTTTATCCATCACCTCGCGCAAGCGATACTGCGCTTTCCACGGTTCGCCCGAATAATTGTACAGGTATATCGTATGCTGAATCGGCTGGTTGCCATGCGCATAATTGCCCATGTTCATGATTTGCATTTCGCGAATTTCGTGAATGACAAAGCGGTAATAACTTTCGTCGAAAACAGGCGGCACGTTGAACACCGAATCGAGCATGGCGTTGAAATTCTTTGCGCCTCCCATCAGGTCAATCAGCCCCTGCACGTCGTGAAACACCGACCATGTGTAGTGCCAACTGCATCCTTCGGTGAAAGCGCCTCCCCACTGAAAGGGATTGAAAGGCGACTGGAAACTGCCATCCTGATTGCGACCGCGCATCAGTTTGCTTTCCTTGTCGAAAATGTTGCGGTAGTTTTGGCTGCGCTTGGCAAATACGTCAATTTCTTCGGCAGGGCGGTTCAAAGCCTTGCCTAATTCGTAGATACACCAGTCGTCGTAGGCATATTCGAGGGTGCGGGCTGCATTTTCATTGATATTTACGTCAAAAGGAACGTATCCCAGCGTGTTGTAATACTCATGACCGAGCCTTCCGGTAGAATTGACCTTCGGATGCACGTTATTGGCGCCATGTACCACTGCTTCCCACAATTTGTCAATGTCGTAGCCGCGTACCCCTTTCAGGTAGGCGTCAGCCACGACAGAGGCGGAATTGTTGCCGACCATGCAGTCGCGATGTCCGGGGCTTGCCCATTCAGGCAGAAAACCGCTTTCGAGATACGCATTGGCAAGTCCTTCCTGCATTTGTGCGCTCATAGACGGGTAAACCAAGTTCAGAAAGGGGAAAAGACTGCGGAAAGTATCCCAAAACCCTGTGTCGGTGAACATATAGCCGGGCAGCACTTTTCCGTTGTACGGACTGTAATGCACCACCTGCCCCTTGGCGTCGATTTCGTGCAGACGGCGCGGGAAAAGCACCGAGCGATAGTAGCAGGAATAGAAAGTGCGCAACCGGTCAACCGTAGCGCCTTCTACCTGAATCCGCCCCAGCGTTTCGTTCCACACGCTTTTGGCTTTGTCTTGTACCTGCTGGAAACTGTCGTTGCCCAACTCTTTCAGGTTCAGTTCCGCCTGTTCGTGGCTGATGAACGACGAAGCCACACGTGCATGAACCTTCTCGCCTTTGCGGGTGGCAAATCCAATCACCGCGCCGGTGTGGTCAGCCTGTAATTCCAGCCGGTCTGCCGTCAGTTTTTCGCCGTTAGACGTCGCCTTGTAGGTAAAAGGCTTGTCAAAAACGACCACGAAATAGTTTTTGAAATTTTCGGGCACACCGCCACCGTTTTTGGTGGTATAGCCGATGATTTTGTTTTCGGCAGGAATGATTTTCACGTAAGAACCTTTGTCGAAAGCGTCAACGACAACGCTGGCTTTGTCCGTTTCGGGAAAGGTGAAGCGAAACATGGCAGCCCGCTCGGTAGGCGTAATTTCGGCTACTACGTCGTGCTCAGCCAGATAAACGCTGTAATAGTAAGGCTTGGCGACTTCCGCTTTGTGCGAAAACCAACTTGCACGTGCGTTTTGCTCAAACACAGGCTCGCCGGTGACGGGCATGATGGCAAACTGTCCGTAATCGTTAATCCACGGGCTTGGTTGATGCGTCTGTTTAAAGCCGCGAATTTTGTCGGCGTCGTAGGTGTAACCCCAGCCATCGCCCATTTTGCCGGTTTGCGGCGTCCAGAAGTTCATTCCCCACGGCAAAGCGATGGCAGGATATACGTTGCCATTGGACAAACTGTGCTTGGATTGCGTTCCAATCAATGGATTTACCCAGTCTGCGGGTGAAGCCGTTTCATACGTCTGTCCGGCAGCCGCCACCATCGGCGTTTGAGAGCGTGAACAAGAACCAGCCAATACGCCAATACATAAAATCAATATCGCGCAAATATTGTTTACTCCGGTCATCATTTTAAAATATACATAAATATAGAATGAAACAAATGAGGGGACAAATTTACAATTATTCCGGTAATTAAAATTATTTTTTTACATTTGCATTATCATAAAAAAATAAACATTACTGAAAATGAATAAGTTAATAATTACTTCGCTGATTTGCACTCTTAGTTTTGCAAGTTTTGCTCAAAATTCGTACAACATTGTTCCTAAACCTGTGAAATTAAAGGCACAACAAGGGAAATTTGTGTTTAACAACGATACTCGAATTATAGTGCCCGAAGAAACGCAAGACCTGCAAAATGCAGTATTTGCATTGCAGGAAAGGTTTCTGCTTACCAAAGTATGGCATTTGAAGACAGAAAAGGCAACGGAAAACATGAAACCGGCGGATAACACGATTTTCATCAAATTGAATCCGGCTATGACCAATAAAGAAGCCTATAAACTCAAAATATTGAAGACTCGAATAGAAATTGAGGCTGGGGCTGCGCCGGGTGTTTTCTATGCGATGCAAACCCTCCGTCAATTGCTGCCGCCCGAAATAGAAAAGAATCAGGCGCCGCCTGCAACGCTGGAAATGGCTGTTCCCTGCGCCGAAATTGACGATGCGCCTCGCTATGCTTACCGCGGCATTCTGCTTGACGTAAGCCGTCATTTTTCTACCGTGAAAGACGTGAAACATTACATTGACTTGTTGGCTTTTCACAAAATCAACACCTTTCACTGGCATCTGACAGACGACCAAGGATGGCGCATTGAGATAAAAAAATATCCGAAACTGTCCGAAATAAGCGCTTGGCGCGACCGTACCCTCATCGGAAGTTACACCGAAACCGGTCGCAAGTATCAGCAACAGCGCTACGGCGGCTATTACAAGCAAGAGGAAATCAAAGAGGTGGTGGCTTATGCAAAAAGCAAGTTCATCACCGTCATTCCCGAAATAGAGTTGCCCGGACACGCAATGGCGGCGTTGACGGCTTATCCCGAATTTTCGTGCACAGGTGGTCCTTTTGAAGTTTCCGGTCTTTGGGGCGTCTTCAACGACGTTTTTTGCCCGAAAGACGAAACTTTCCGGTTTCTGGAAGACGTGCTTTCCGAAGTAATCGCTTTGTTTCCAAGCAAATACATTCATATTGGCGGCGACGAATGTCCGAAAGTACGCTGGGAACGTTGCCATCACTGCCAAACGAAGATTAAAGAATTGGGATTGAAAGACGAACACGCCTTGCAGAGTTATTTCATTTCGCGCATCGAGAAATTCGTTAGTTCCAAAGGTCGCAGCATCGTTGGATGGGACGAAATTCTGGAAGGCGGACTGGCTGACAACGCTACTGTAATGTCGTGGCGCGGTGAAGAAGGTGGCATAGCAGCCGCAAAGCAAGGGCACGACGTGATTATGACGCCTACCTCGTTCTGCTATTTGGATTATTACCAGTCGGAAGACAAAAAGTCCGAACCTCTGGCGATTGGCGGCTTTCTCCCGCTCGAAAAGGTGTATTCATTCGACCCGACTCCCGCACAACTCACCGCCGAGGAAGCGAAACACATTCTGGGCGGTCAAGCCAACTTGTGGACAGAATATATCCCGACACGCACCGGTGTGGAATATATGCTGTTGCCGCGAATGGCGGCTTTGTCGGAAGCGGTGTGGACCAACAAGGAAGGGAAAAATTACGACGATTTCAAAAAACGTCTTAAAAATGGTACGGTTAAACATTACGACGCCCTCGATTTGACGTACAGCAAATCCAATTTGAATTGATAATTTTTCAATTGTCTTCTAATAATTGTGCTTGATTTTACCACATTAAAGAAAAATTTAAAATGCTCGACCGCAGG
>JAISKR010000301.1 GCA_031260845.1 Bacteroidales bacterium | reverse complement strand
AAAGCCATCATCAAGATTACCGACAAATTTTTTGATGATAAGGAAATCAACAAGATAGCCTTGGTGGCGCCCGAAGCCAAACTGAACACCATCCGCGATTACAAGGTGGTGGAAAAGCGGGTAGTTGCCGTTCCCGACGATGTTTCGGGTATTGTTCGCTGCATCAATCCCAAGTGTATCACCAACAACGAAAAGATACTCACGCGCTTTTATGTGGTTTCCAAGAGACCTGTCACGCTCAAATGCCACTATTGTGAGCGGATTGTGGAACAGGAACAGATGACCATCCTATAATCCATGAAAATTCTGGCTGTCGGGATGAATTATCCCCTGCACGTGGCGGAAATGAAGAATATTCTGCCTGCTGAACCTGTCATTTTCAGCAAAACCGAATCATCCCTGTTGGTCAACAACAAACCTTTCTTCTATCCCGATTTTTCGTCCGAAATTCATTACGAAACCGAAGTGGTGGTAAAAATCAACCGCTTGGGAAGGTCTATTTCGCCGCGTTTTGCGCATCGCTACTATTCCGAAATCACGGTAGGCATTGATTTCACAGCCCGCGACCTTCAACGGCAGTGCAAGGAAAAGGGATTGCCGTGGGAAATAGCCAAAGCCTTCGACAATTCGGCGCCCGTAGGCAAAATGACGGATAAAACTGCCTTCGCCGATATATGCAATATCCGTTTTCACCTGTGCCTGAACGGTAAAACCGTGCAAGAGGGCAACACAGCCGACATGATTTACCCTGTTGACGAACTTATTTCGCACATATCGAAATATTTCACCCTCAAAACCGGCGATTTGATTTTCACCGGCACCCCGTCCGGCGTGGGACAGGTGCAAATCGGCGACCATCTGCAAGCCTATCTGGAAGATGAATTGCTGCTGGATTTTTGGGTGCGTTAGGCGAGTATTTTCGTCACCTGCAACCGGTCTGCACACTGCGCTTTCAATTGCTCAACGGTCAATTGCAAAGCGGGATGAACGCCATCGGGGAAAAGTTCCGCCAACGGTTGAAGTACAAACATACGTTCCGCCATTCGCGGATGTGGAATCGTCAAGTCCGGCGTCTGGATAATCCGGTTGCCAAACAAAAGGATGTCGATGTCGATAGTCCGTGCGGTATATTGCCCTGCCACTCGCGTTCGCCCTAACGAATTTTCGATAACGTGTATCTGTTGCAGCAATTCCGCAGGTTCAAGCGGCGTCTGCATCTCAACCGCCTGATTCAGGAATTTTTCCGGATGCACAAAGCCCCAAGGTTCGCTCAGGTAAAGGGATGAAGTACGCAGAACACGATTAGGCGAAACATTCAACAAAGCGACACTCTGCCGCAAAAACGTCTGTTTGTCGCCCATATTACTGCCGAGAAGTAAAAATACGCTTTCCATTGGATTGATTTATGTGCAAAAATAATAAAAAATTTAGATATGTTACTTCTTGTTTACATTTCTAACAACTCGTTTTAAAGCGATTTCAAAATAAAGATTGTCTATTCGGTTCATCATTTGCCTGAAATAATAAAGATTTCCCCTTCTCTTGCTTTTTGACGGGTATGTTGCCCAAAGGCTGTATTCCACCCATACATCTTCTAAAAGTTTTGTTTTGCTTGTTTTTCCGAGCAAATACGACAGCAGTCCTTCTAACCAATGATGATAATAGAGGGTTCCATAAAATTTCATCCCTGAATAATAAGGATTGTGTTCCACTTGCTTGCAAAATGCTTTGATTGAATCAGCATTCAATCCCAATTTTTCGCCGTCTTCGATGGCTTTATTTAATTTATTAAATTCGTCCAACACATTATTAGCCAATTCCTCGTCTGTATGAAGAAAATTTTCAACCGACATAGGCATCCCCGTAAATAAGGCTGAAAAAGAATTGTACATATTCTCAGCCTCTTTGTAAGTTGTACCATGCTTACACAAAGTGCTATACATCAACATCATGGTGTATGCAGAATAGGCGTCACAAAGCGCCAATAACCGCATTACCCTGAGTATGCGCAGCGCGTTTTTGGCAAATTTCATCTTTTTCATGCGAAAAATTTCTGCAAAGATACAAAAATGCACCTCAAAACAAATAAAAATGTTCAAATTTATTATAAATATTGCTACGACATTTGATGTCGTACCTAATAATTTACTTCGCCATATTATGGCGAAGCAAATTAATGCGAATATTTCTCAAAATCAATTATGTTTGATAATTGTAATAAATGCTACCACGTACACGTACGTTCACTACCCCAAGCGTCTGAACCGTGATTTTGCGTTTTCGCTCGGAAATGCCAACTTGTTGCCATTTCGCTCACTCATTGCAAAATTCTTGCTTTTTGCCTGTGAGTTTTTTGACTTTCGATTTGCTGCCTTTGGGATGACCGAGAATAACGCCCTCTGCTTTTTTTCGCGCCAATGCCTCTTTTGTATGCTGCGAAATGAGGTTGCGCTCAATTTCGGCAGACAAACCGAAGGCAAATTTTGGCTTATAATTACTCTGTCATGACATAAAACAACCATTGATTATCAGTATGTTAATAACTTAAAAATACCGTTTAATGACATAACCATGACATAAGATTTTATGCCCAATGTGGTATGTAGTTTGCATATTTT
>JAISKR010000278.1 GCA_031260845.1 Bacteroidales bacterium | reverse complement strand
CATTTTTGCCAGCGTTTTCTCTGGGAAACGTTCCATGGTATAGGTGGAAGTCAGTTGAACGGATTGAATGGCGCTACCCTTGTTGATTTTATGGAAAACAATCCGAAATTCCTTTGCCTCGACGTCGGGAAAAGAAATGACCACCGGCGCCAAAGGTTCAAAACCGATACAGACATCAAGATTGTCGCGATGCGCGGGAAAACTTTCGATGGTACGGAAGCCGTTGCCCTCCTTTACCTGAAATTCACAATCCGCTCTAAACGGACCTTTCGGATAAATCAACAGGCTTCGCGCCACAGCGTTCTGCGGCAAAATCAGACCAATGCAGGTATCCGCTTCAAGATTCATTGCTTTGTTGGTTATTTTTGCGCCGGGCGTTTCAAACAGATTGTCGCGGTATCCTTGCGGCACCGGCAATGCCAGCGTTTTTACATCCTGAAAATCCTCGGTAGGCTGTTCCAATTTGAGGCTTATTGTTTGCGGACCTTTCACCCGTACTTCCGAAGAAGCCAAGTAGCGCATGGACTGTTCGGGCTTAATCCACGGACCGCCCGACTGGCTCCAGCCCGGACTGTTGAACAGACCTATTTCTATGTCCAATTCGCCGGCAGTTTTGAGAGCGGTATGCAACACCTCCCACCATTCGTCGGTAAACATTTTGATTTTTCCGTAGGGATAACGGTTCTCTTCACCGATATGTCCGATATAGGCGCGGTCGATGCCTGCCTGCTTCATGGCTTGCAGGTCTTTGATAACGCCTTCTTTCGAGATGTTGTCGTTAATCCAATACCAGTAAACGCCGGTACGAACATCGGTCGGAGGGGCAACAAAACCCTCTTCGAGGGCGGTAAAATCGCCGGTTTGACATCCCGACAGAGAAAACAACAAAAATGTTGCAAAAAGAAAATTGATATTTCGTGTCATAATGATATTTGATAAAATTATAATGTAATTCAGCGGACAAAGGTAATGAAGAAATTTGTATTTAAACTAAAAATCTTTAATGTTGTACCCGAATAAAATATTGTTAATTCCAAAATTTATCCTACTTTTGAGGCTTAATAAATTTGAGAAATCATGAGAAGGTATGAAAGATATGTTGCCACTATCTTATTAGCATTTTGTGTGTTAAGCAGTTATGCACAGCCGAAAATCATTGCTCATCGCGGATTCTGGGACAAATTAGGCTCGGCGCAAAATTCCTTGGCTTCGTTGGAAAATGCCATTAAAATGGGCGAAGTGTATGGCTCGGAGTTGGACGTGTGGATCACCAAAGACGGTAAATTGGTGCTCAACCACGATAGCAACTTTCAGGGCGTATCCATAGAGGCTTCCACTTACGCGGAACTGTCTGCCCTTCGCTTGGCAAACGGCGAACCGCTGCCTACCCTGCAACAATACATTGACATGGTGAAAAAACAGGACAAAACAAAACTGATTGTGGAAATAAAAGGGCACAGCACAGCCGCAAACGACATACGCGCTGCCGCCGCTGTTGCACAAGTCATCAACGACAACGGCATTGCCGACCTTGTGGATTATATCTCTTTCAGCCAAACGGTGTGCAGAGAACTGATCCGGCTCAACCATGCGCATCGGGTAGCCTATCTGTCGGGGGACAAATCGCCCAAAGAACTAAAAGATGAAGGTTTCCGGGGGCTTGATTACCACTATGGAACGTTGAAGGACGCGCATCCCGAATGGATCAAAGAAGCCAAAGCCTTGGGATTGACCGTCAATGTGTGGACAGTCAACGATTTAGAACTTATGCAGTATTTTATCATGCAGGGCGTCGATTATATCACCACCGACAATCCGCAATTGCTGAAAGGGCTGCTATCGCGACCACACCGCCCTTCGGGCGCCCATCAAAAAGAAGGGAATCATCACCATAAAAAACAATAAGACCATGAAAATGAAATATCTGATACTTTGCGTAATTTCTGCAATGGCAATTTCATGTCAGCAGAAAGGAGGGATGAGTCCCGAACTGAGGAAAAAAATAGAAGCCGACACCCGTTTGCAAACAGTATCGGCAAAAGCGGAAGCGCTTATCCAAAGCGGACTGAACGCCGGCGACGGCTATTCCGAGGTGTGGATACGCGACCTGAACACTTTTATTGAACCGGCGTGCAAGGTGTGCGACAAGAGCGTTATCCGCGAAGCCTTGCTCACCTTTTTCAAATTTCAGGGCGAGGATGGAAACATTGTGGATGGCTATACCCAAAGGTCAGACCGGCAAAATGGCGGCGTATTTTTTTATTCCGACCTTGCCCCGCAATATGCCGCCCACAAAAACTCTGTGGAAACCGATCAGGAAACCTCTTTGGTGCAGGCAATTTTCAAGTATGTCAAGGCAACGGGCGATAAGGCTTTTCTGGATGAGCAGATAAAAGGACTTTCCGTCAAGCACCATCTTTCAGACGCTTTGAGTTTTCTGCTCAACCATCGTTACAGCAAAGAATACGGGCTGCTGTGGGGCGCTACTACCGTTGACTGGGGCGACGTGCAACCGGAACACAATTGGGGAGTCCTTCTCGACAGTTCCTCGCACCGCAGCATCGACATTTACGACAATGCCATGTTTGTGATTGCCCTCAACGATTTTCTAAGCCTTTCGGACACGCTCAGCGAGAAGGTTTATTGGGAAAACGTCCGTGACAGCATTGCGTTCAATGTCCGCAAGCATCTCTGGGATGCGCACAACCGGAAATTCATCCCGCATATCTATTTGGAAGGCTCGCCTTTTCCGGCAGATTTCAATGAAGACGCCATCCATTACCACGGCGGCACTGCCATTGCTATCGAAGCCGGATTGTTGAAAAAGGATGAAATTCTTGCCGTTTACCGGCAAATGCAGCAAAATGTGGCAGCAGCCGGTGCGCAAACCATCGGATTGACCATTTATCCGGTTTATCCGAACGGTTTTTTCAAAAATCCGGGTATGTACGAATACGGCTATCAGAACGGCGGCGACTGGACGTGGTTTGGCGGGCGAATGGTGCAACAACTTATCGCCAACGGCTTTTACGACGAAGCCTGCGAAGCGCTGTCGCCCATGCTCGACCGCGTGATAGCGCACAACGGCTTTTACGAATGGTGGACGCCCGACGGACAGCCGAAAGGCTCGGGATTGTTCCGCGGTTCGGCAGGCGTACTCTGGAAAGCCATAGAAGAATTGAAACGAAAATAATATAAACTTAAATGAATTTATACATCGTCTTTTATGGAATTTTGCTCATTACAATCGGAGCAGTTATGTCGGGCAGTTTTTCTATTCCGTTCGACAGGGTAAAACGATGGAAATGGGAGACATCCTGGTTGGTGTACTGTTTATTCGGGTATCTCATTGTACCCTTGGCAGTCTGCCTGTTGGCAGTTCCGGATTTGATAAACACATTGGCACAGGTTCCTTTTCGCACCTTGCTTTGGGTGTTTTTATTAGGTGCGCTTTACGGCGCTGCCAATCTGACTTTCGGACTGTCGTTGCGCTATTTGGGACTGGCTTTGGGTTATGCCCTTTCGCTTGGTTTGATGATGGCGCTCGGCACCTTGGTTCCACCTGCATTGGATGGTCGCTTGGCGCAATTGTTTGAAGAAAATGCCGGAATGATGCTAATTTCAGGAATTACCATATCACTTATCGGTATCGGAATATCCGGTTATGCCGGTTTTTTGAAAAGCAAGCAATTGAGCGATAGCAACGGTGTGAACAAAGAATTTAATCTCAAAAAAGGACTTGCCGCCGCGCTTTTTGTCGGCGTTACAGGCTCATCGGCAGCCTTGGGTATTGAACAGGGAAATCCTATTGCCAAAATCTGTGTCGAAAACGGTGTGAATCCTTTGTTTCAGGACAGTATCGTTTTTTTGGTGCTGTATTCGGGTTCGTTTGTTACAACCTTGATTTGGTGCCTGTATTTGTCCGTTAAAAATAAAACGCTGAAAGATTTTGTACAAGTTCGCAACGGTTCATTGGGAATGAATTACCTCTATTGCGCTTTGGCAGGCTTTCTGTGGTTCATCAATTACGTATTTTTCGGAATGGGAAAATCCCAGATGG
>JAISKR010000192.1 GCA_031260845.1 Bacteroidales bacterium | reverse complement strand
CTGTCTTTCCCGAGTTGTATGCTATCGTAGCCTTAGCCGCTACATTTATGATAGGCGGAACGCTGGGGTAAAGGCTTTGTCCTTTATCCGTACAACACGATGTGTATTAGTCGGATGCCGGGAATATTTTGCCGTTTATCGAAAACATACTAACCGGCAGGTATGTTTTTAATACTTGTCCGTTTCAATCTTTCGATATACTTTTGTGCTCAAAGAAAAATGGATGGCAGATTTCCTTAACGAGTTGAATGACACGCAACGTGAAGCGGTGATGAACTATAACGGTCCATCGCTTATCATCGCCGGCGCCGGTTCGGGCAAGACGCGCGTGTTGACCTACCGCATCGCTTACCTGTTAACACAGGGCATAGCGCCGGGCAGTATCCTTGCATTGACCTTTACCAACAAGGCTGCAAAGGAGATGAAGGAGCGTATCGCCAAATTGGTAGGCGAAGAACAGTCCCGTCGCTTGTGGATGGGCACGTTTCACTCTGTTTTTGCACGTATTCTGCGTTCCGAAGCCGCGGCAATAGGCTTTACTTCCAATTTTTCCATCTACGACGGGCAGGATTCCAAAAATGTGGTCAGGCAAATTATCAAGGATATGCACTTGGACGACAGCATATACAAGCCAAACGACGTGCATAACCGTATATCATCCGCCAAAAACAACCTTATCACAGCAGCCGCCTACGCAACCCATTCGGAACTAACCCTGCAAGACAGCGCTGTAAGGCGTCCTCTCACAGGGCAGATATACAAAGCCTACCAACAACGGTGCGCCAAAGCCGATGCAATGGATTTTGACGATATTCTGCTCAATACCAACATTCTTTTTCGCGACCATCCCGAAATTTTGGACAAATATCAGCATTTTTACCGCTATATCCTTGTGGATGAGTATCAGGACACCAATTCGGCGCAGTATATGATTGTGAAGAAACTGGCGCAGCAACGGTGCAACATTTGCGTGGTGGGCGACGACGCCCAAAGTATCTACGCCTTTCGCGGCGCACGCATTGAAAATATCCTGAATTTTAGAAATGACTATCCCAACTACCGAATGTTCAAGTTGGAACAGAACTACCGTTCGACGCAAACCATTGTGAATGCTGCCAATACGTTGATTGCCAAGAATCAAAACCGGATTAAGAAAGAGGTGTTTTCCGAAAATCTCTGCGGCGACCTCATCCGGGTGTTCAATGTGAGCACTGATCAGGAAGAAGGCTATGTGGTGGCTGCGTCCATCATGGAAATGAAGTACCGGCATCAGTTGGAACACAAGAATTTTGCCATTCTGTACCGCACCAATGCACAATCGCGTATTTTCGAGGAGGCGCTGCGCAAGCGCAACCTGCCCTACCGGATATTCGGCGGACTGTCGTTCTACGAGCGCAAAGAGGTGAAGGATATACTGGCTTACGGTCGCTTGTTGATAAATCCGAAAGATGACGAGGCTTTCAGGCGTATCGTCAATTTTCCGGCTCGCGGCATCGGCAACACCACGCTCAGCCGGTTGGAAACGGTCGCCAATGAGCGTAACCTGCCGCTTTGGGAAGTCACAGTGCACGCGGCTCAGTTAGCGCCCGACATATCACCGGCTACCCGCACGAAACTGTTTAAATTTGTCGAGTTCATGGAATCGTTCGCCAAAGACCGCACTAAATTTGACGCTTACGAACTGCTGCATCGCATGGTGATAGCCACCGGCATCATTTCGTCGCTTCAAGCGGAGAAAACGCCCGAAAATATCAGCCGTTTGCAGAATATTGACGAATTGTTGAACGGTATTCGCGAGTTTGTAACGGAAAACACTACGGATAACGGCTTGGTTGGCTTGGAACAATACCTTGCCAATGTGGCATTGCTCACCAATGCCGACCAAACGGAAGAGGACAACGACAAAATAAGCATGATGACCATACACGCCTCGAAAGGGCTGGAATTTGAGGTGGTGTATATAGTAGGATTGGAGGAAAATCTGTTCCCTTCGCAGATGGCAATCAATTCCATGCAGGATATTGAGGAGGAACGGCGACTTTTTTACGTAGCCATCACACGTGCCAAGCAAAACGTGTTTTTGTCGAGTGCAGGCAGCCGTTTTCGTTGGGGTTCCATGTCCATATCATCGCCGAGCCGCTTCATCAAAGAAATTGACGCTCAATATCTGGAACTTCCCGCCGACGGCAATATGCGACGAATCATCCCCAACTCATCAAATCCTGTTTTTGCACCTTCGTTCAATATTCAACCCAAAGCCGCTGCCGGCAATCCGTCAAAGCCGAATTTCGAACCCAATCCCGACGACATACGCCCCGGTATGACAGTGGAGCATCAACGCTTCGGACGCGGAAAAGTGCTTAGTTTAGAGGGCGACGGACCCAACACGAAAGTGATGGTTCACTTTAACGAAGCGGGACAGAAACAACTTTTGCTGAAATTTGCAAAATTGGTGAGAGTAACGGGGTGAACTGTGAGAAATATTCATCAACCTTCGTCTTTTCACAAAAAATTTATCTATCTTTGCAGTTTTTTACAAGACATCAGTTAATGTATGGAATGGTTATGTAACCTGTTTTGTGGCGAGAGTATCGCCCACACCGTCTTGATAATCGCAATAACAATATCAGCGGGAATTTGGCTTGGCAAAATTAAACTCTTTGGCGTTTCGCTGGGGATGACTTTTGTGCTTTTTGTAGGTATAGCAC
>JAISKR010000139.1 GCA_031260845.1 Bacteroidales bacterium | reverse complement strand
GCTCGTTTTGCCGTCGAGCATCTGGAACTGCGCCTGCTTGGGTATCATCATGGTGAGCGCCCCGCCGCTTTCTTTGAGGATTTTGTCTAATTCATTTTTTGTTTGCGTGTCGTAGGCGTCATAAGTGATGATGCGGACGGGCTGTCCGAATATTTCGACGTACTGGGCGAAGTCGCCTATGCCGGAACGTTTGTAGAGGGCATACATGCTGCATTTGAGTAACAATCCCAAATCATCCTTTTTGCCGACTGTCCATACGAAAGGGAAATCGGCTATGGGCATACCGGCGTTGTCGTACTGTGATTTGACCAATAAGCCGTCTTCGGGGCGGATGTGTTTTCTGGGGATTTCCACGAAATCAAACTCTTTGCCCGGGATGAACTCAAACCCGCTGATACCCCAAAATTTGGAATCCAAAAGGACATTGAGCAGGCTATTGAATTTTGCCGAATAAATGAGCGTGTCGAAGGCATCAACCTTGGTATTGGTTTTGTCGATGAAGCGTATTTTTTTGTTGAGAACGAAGTCTTTGCGCTTTTGTATGATTCCGGACAGGTGTCCGTCGATGGTTATGATGTCGTGGTAAAGGTCATAAAGGCGGTATCGGTTTTTGCAAAAGACGCTTTCAGCCCTTTCAACCGCCTGTTTGAGGGTTGCCATGTCCTTGCGGTTGCGGTCGGGGGCTACCTGCGTGAAATCGTTGATGATTAACTTTTGCTTTTTGTCGCGTTGGCGGTCAATTTTTACTTCTGCCATGTTTTTGATTTTTTAAATTAAGGATTTCAAAAGAAGTTTTTGCGTTGCGGGTTGGAGTTCCATGCTACGTCGCTGCCGCCTTCTATTTCGGGCGTGTTCGGGTCGTCTTCCATATAGGGCAGCGTAGGATTGACGGCGCCGGACTGGAGGTCTTTGAGCCAGAGCAGGGCGTCTTCGTAGTCGGCGCGGTACAACTCAATGTTTACGTTTGGGTTTGCCAGTCGCACGAGGTAATATGACGCGATGATTTTGACCATCTTTTTAATGAGGTTTACGTCTGCGCCGGTGAAAGTCGGCTCGGTGTCGGCAGTGCCGAAAATGGCTTTGAGGTCGTATTTGCTCATGTATGAGCGCACGTAACTCTCGGCGGCGAGGATTTGCATTTCTGCGGATTCCTGATTGTTGCGGGTAATCTTATTGATTATTTCCGGATAAAGGCTTGTTTGCCCTAATTCTTGTACTGTGACTAACATATTGTTGATTTTAAGGATTTCAAGGACAGTAAGGATTTCAAGTATTTAATTACCATCGTTTGCTGTTTTGGCGTTTGTATATATGGAAACCGCCCACGGAGTCGGCGGCTTCGGATTCGCGGAGTTTAAAGACAGCGCCCTCTATCATGTCCGGTCCGTCCATTCTTTTTTGCTTTCGGCTGAAATTTTTGAACTGTGCTTTGAGGCGCTGCACGTGGGGATTTTCGGATTCCTTTTCGTTGAAAAAGAGATGACCGAGGCGGTTGATGGGTTCCAGCGTGCCTTCAATGCGGGTGTATTTGTCTTTTTTTTCGCGTTCGTCGCCGGTGATGGGGAGGAACACGCCGGTTTGGTTGGCGCGTTCATATATCGCCGGAAGGATTACCTGTTCGTAGAAAGGGTTTTGCAGGCTGTTGTTTTCGATGTAAACGCGAACGTTTTCCACCTGTTTTTCCCTGCAAAAGTTGTAACATTCAAAAAGGTATTCAACGAATTTGGCGTTGCTCATGGTGTCGAGAAAGACCTTTACAATAAAGTAGTCGAAACCTTTTTTGGCGATGACGCCAACCGCCTTGTAACTGCCCGAAGACACGTCTTTGTTGGATGTGGCGGGGTCGGCATATATGCAGACGTGGCAAGTTCGCAAAAGCGGGATTTTACCGTCTTTCAAATCTTTGAAAGTGTCGCTGCCGTCCATCGGATTGTTGAAGTATTCCTTTTGGGCGGATTCGTAGGATATGAGGGATAGAACGCGGTCGATGTCGGCCTCGCTGTTTTTTGCCGCCCATGTGGATTTTCCGGCATTGTCGCGGATGTTTATGACGTCGAACTTATCAGCTTTTGTGCCGAAATACTTTACGGCGCAATCGTCGTGAATGATGTTGCCGTTTACGAGGATTCGGATGTGCGTAGAGATGGAACGTGTGGGGATAAGCGCCTGCTCTACCCACTGTTTTTTTTGTCGCATGGTTTCTTCGTTGCGACATTCTTCATCTGTATCGAAATCGTCAAGCAGGATGAAGTCCGGGCGGAAATTGTCCTTACGCGAGCCGCGCACCTTACCGCCCCAACCGACGGCTCGGAACTGGCATCCGCGCTGAATGACAAATTTGTCTATTTCCCATTTGCCGAATGTTTGCTGTTCGCCATAATCGTTGATGATGCGCCCGTTTGCTTCAAAGCAGGCTTTGAAAGGGAGCAAGAGATTGAGTGCGCTGTCTAAGGTGCAACTGACCAACAGGAGGTTGTGAATTTTGCGCGTCATGGCAAGATAACAGACTTCCATCATGCTGCGGGCGGATTTCGCCAACTCACGGGACCATGCACGCACCTCATACCATTCGTCGTTGGCGAGCAATCGGCGCGTTGCTTTGAGGTGGAAGGGGGCAGGCTCGGCGGTGCAGTAATTGGGAAAGTAGTATTTAAACCATTCTTCGGGGTCGGCTTCGAGGGCGCGGATTCGTTTGGCTTTTTCGGTAACGGATTCGAGCGGGTCAACGGGCGTGGAATTGCGATAATTGTCATTGAACTGTCGCCACGCTTTGATATAATCGGCGTCGGTTGCCTGAGAAATTATTCTTGCCATTTTTGCTTTTCTATTAAATGGTTGATGAATAAGTTCAAGTATTCGTTTGCTTTCTGAGAGAAAGGAAAATCAATGTCTTTTGAGAACAGGACGAAATCGCGGGCGATGACGGTAGCCTGCCCGATGTTGTACTTTTTTTCGAGGTCGGCAATGTCCTTGATGATTTGGCGACGAACGGCGGCTTCGGAATTGTTGGCAAACCGTTTGCCTTCGTCTTTGGTTTTAATGGAATTGTTGAGCGCTTCCAACTCGCCGTACAGTTCCATGATGCGGTGCGAAGACGCGGTAACGAGATTCTTTTTGAGGGCGTCCCAGTTACCGGCTTTTGCCCACCGGCAAATAGACTGTTCGGAAACGCCGAGTTCCTTGGCGAGTTCCTTTTGCTTGTAGCCGTCCATGAAACGGATTCGGGCAAGTTCCTTTACGAGGTCGTATTTTTTTGTTTTTTTGTCTTCCATTGTCCTCTTTTTAATGGTGCAAAATTGCGGGTATTTGGAATGAAATAAAAAAATCACTGCCAAAATGACATACATTTTTGGCAGGGTGATTGGAAGTTTGGAATTTTGCACTTCAAAAGAAAAGGTAAGTTATGGCATACAAGAAAATAGAGCGGGAATTTTGCCTCACGGATGATTCTGTGAATTGCTACGGTTATCGTCTGTTGACGTCGGGCATGTTGCTTGACCGGTTTACGCCGGCAATCGGTTTGCTGATGCACAACAGAGACGGCGGCGTGGCGGTGCGCTGGGAGGATTTCCGCATCGAAGGCGATAAACTGTATGCCAAGCCGGTGATCAACGAGAGCCGTTTCCCTGATTTAGCGGGCGAAATAGAGGCAGGCTTTTACAGCGCCGCATCAGTGGGCAAGATTGTAGCCTTGGAACTTAGCGACGATGAGAGTTTGAAACTTGAAGGACAGACGGGACCAACTGTAACGAAATGGTATCCGCGCGAGGTGTCCATCGTTGACATTCCGGGCAATTACAACGCCATCGCGAAACTGTATGATGAGAACGACAACGTTATGCTGGACTTAACTTCGACAATTGACAATGGACAGTTGACAATTGACAATTCAAATAAAAATAAATTTAAAAAGGATTTAAACATGAGTAAAATTGAATTTACGGCTGCACAGTTGGCGATGCTCAATTTGGCAGACACGGCAACCGGCGACGAAATCAGCATCAGATTGAAAGATTTGGCTGACAAAGCGGGACGCACGGAGCAAGCGGAAAAGGATTTAGCCGACCTGAAAGCGGAAACGGTAAAATCGCAGATTGCGGACACTCTGAAAAAGGGCATGGACGCACGAAAACTGACCAAGGAACTGGCAGACAAATTAGAAAAAGACTATGCAGGCAATCCGGAAGGATTGAAGGCATTGGTTGATTCGATGCCGGCGTACCCCAGCGCAACGGCGATGATGACGCCCGGCACAGGCGTACCGGCAAATCTGCCCGAAAAGTTTAGCGGCAAGTCGTTCAACGATTTGTATGTTGGCGGACTGTTGTCGGAGTTGAAAGCACAGTTTCCGGATTATTACGAGCAACTGAAAAAAAATTGAGAATTGAGAATTGAGAATTGAGAATTACGGAAACCGTAAGAGAAGTTGACAATTGACAATGACAGTAAAACAAATTTTAAAAGACAAATAAAATGGCAATCAATACAGGCGCTATCAGCGCAATTCCCGTAGAAATATTTGCGAACTACGTGATAGAAAAACTTCGCAGGACAAACCCTCATCTGGCAGCCGCCTTTGATGAGAGCAGCATGGTACTTGGCGGCTCAGTGGTGCATATCCCGCAGGCGGGCGCATCGCCGGCAGTGGTAAAAAACCGCAGTTCGTTTCCGGCAACGGCAGTCCGCAGGGCTGATACATTTGTGACTTACGCGCTTGACGTGTATAGCACAACGCCGAGCCATGTTACGTGGCACGAGGCTCACGAAATCAGTTATGACCTGACCGATTCAGTGCTGAACGATCATGTTGCTACGTTGGTGGAAGCCATCGGCGACAACATGATTTACAACTGGCTGAACGGGTTGAAATACGATTCCGGTTTTGTGGCAGACGTTATTCCGACCGGCAACCGTATCCCGACCAGCGGCGCGAGCATTGCAGTCACCGAGGCAGGACAGACGGGTACCCGCAAGGCGTTTACCTACAAAGAACTGCAATCGGCACAGGCTTTGATGAACAAGCAGAACGTGCCTCACGAGGAACGCTACGCACTCATTGAGTCGTATATGCTTCAACAGTTGATTGATTCGCTGAGCGCAAACCAGATGGCAGCCTTTCAGGCAACCGCCGATTTGAAAAGAGGCGTTATCGGACAGTTCGCCGGATTCAATATCTTGGAGCGCAGTCACGTGGCATCGTTTACCACCGCAGGCGCGTTGAATCCTGTCGGGAGCGCTCTGGCAGCCACCGACCAACTGGCTTCGCTGTGCTGGCAGAAACAAAGCGTAGCAAAGGCAATAGGCGACATTAAGCCGTTCTACGACATTGACGATCCGGCTTACTACGGCGACATTTTCTCTGCTTTGGTGAAGATTGGCGGACGCTGTCGCAGAGCAGACTGGAAAGGCGTTGTGCCGATTGTTCAGGCGGCGGCTTAAATAATTGACAATTGATAATTGACAATTGAAAATAGTAAAGTAAACTAAATTTTCCAGACGACGGGGGGTGATTGGAATTACGAACTACCAATGACTAATTACGCTAAGCCCCCCTTTTTTTAAAACCTTTAAAATTAAAAAAGATGAAAGAGAAAGTAAAAGATTTTTTTGAGAGATACCCGAATAACGACGAAGTTTTTGAGAACGGCGGATTTCTGTTTTTGGACAGCGGGTCGGCAGACAGTTACGGACACGGGGAAACGACTAAGTGGAGCCGGAAGGACAGCCCCCTAACCCCAGCCCCCCAACCCCCCACAGGGGGGGGGACGGCGAGGAGACCGAGGACGCCGAAGAAACCAAGGAAACCGAAGAAACAGAGGACAGCAAGGAAACCGAAGAAACCGAGGCAGCCGAGGACAGCAAGGAAATCAAGGACGCCAAAGCAGGCGAAGAGACGGAGGAAGGCAAAACCGAGACAACCGAAGAGAAACAGGTCGGCAAGGTCGCGAAGGTTGCGAAAACTTCAAAAAAGGAATAGGCTATGCTACCAAGAGTTAAAATATATTTTGAAAATGGCGCTCTGGGGAGTGTTATACCAAGCCCCGACGGGGTGGTTGGGCTTGTTTGCACAGGCGCAACCGTTGACGCCGAAGGTGGTTTGTCTCTCGCCATTCCCTACGTTTTGCGCAAGTTGGACGATTTGGTTGCGTTGGGGGTTACTTCCGACGCAGCCGACGCCAACGCTTTTCTGTACAAACAGGTGAGCGAGTTTTACGCAGAGGCGGGCGAAGGGGCTGAGTTGTGGCTGATGTGTTTTCCGAACACGGTTACACAGTCGGCTTTGGTGAATCAGACACAGGCATACGCGAAGTCGCTTATTCAGGCGGCACAGGGGCGCATCAGGGCGCTGGCGGTTGCCTTCAATCCTGCAAGCGGCTACACACCGACGATTACCAACGGTGTGGACGCCGATTTGTTTGGCGCATTGACACACGCACAGGCGTTGGCTGAATGGGCTACGAATACGCTTTTTGCACCGCTGTTCATTCTGTTGGAAGCGAAGTATTTCAGCGGGACAGTAAGTGCGCTGCAAGATTTGGCAACCAATACCTACAATCGTGTGGGCGTGATGCTTGGCGATACGGCAGAGGACAGCGACGGTGCAGCCGTGGGTTTGCTTTTGGGCAGGATTGCCCGGATACCTGTACAGCGTCATATCGGCAGGGTACGCGACAATGCGGTGAATACCGTTCAGGCGTTTATCGGAGCGACGGCAGTGGAACAGGCGGATCAGGAAAGCATCAACGATAAGGGTTATATCACTTTCAGGACATTTGTCGGACGGGCGGGATATTTCTTTGCAGACGACAGTCTTGCCACAAAAGTGGCTGACGATTATCGCAGCATAGCGCGGCGCCGGACAATAGACAAAGCCTATCGGGTTGCCTACGCTGCACTGCTTGACTACCTGAATGACGAAATTCCCATTACGGACAGCGGCGAGTTGGTTCCTGCGATGGCGAAGAGTTGGGAGATGGAGGTGATACAAGCCATAGTGAACCAGATGACGGCAGAGGGTAATCTTGGCGTGGACACGACAGATCCGAAAGACAACGGCGTGAAGTGTTTTATCGACTACGCGCAAAAAGTGGTGAGCACGAACAAGGTTGAAGTTGTGGTGCAGGTGAAGCCTTATGGTTACGCGAAGTATATTGATGTGAAACTTGGGTTTATTACAGTTAATAATTGACAGTTGACAATTGACAATTGACAATTGACAATTAAACAGGACATTAAAGAAAATAAAATTTATCAAAATGGTATCAATAAACGGTAGAGAATATGAGTTTGCGGACATTACGGTGATGATGGGCGGACGGGATATACAGGGGTTGCGTGGCATCAATTACAAAACTTCACAGGAAAAGGAAGCGCTTTACGGTAAAGGTAATCGCGCCATGAGTATCCAAAAGGGTAATATTGCCAATGAGGGGGAGTTGATTGTGACACAGTCGGAATTGGAAACGATGCGGGCATCGGGCGGGGGCAGCATTTTGGGGCTTAGCCTGAATGCGGTAGTGGCTTACGGCAATCCTGCACAGGGCGATATGATGATTACGGACAGGCTGTTCGGAATTCAGTTTACTGAGGAATCGAAAGAGTTCAAACAGGGGGATAAATTTGCGGAAATTACGCTTCCTTTTGTTTGTTTGGATATTCAGTATCAATCTTAAAGCCTCTCCCCCGACCCCTCCCCACAAGGGAGGGGAGAAATAAGGAATTAAAATCAATTTAAAAATAAGAAATCATGTTTGAAGCGACGAAGGAACAAATTGAAGAGTGGAAAGCAAAGCATAAGGACGTCTGGTTGTTAAAAGTGGGTGCGGACAGCGCCTGCTATTTAAAGAAGCCGAGCCGGAAGGCGTTGGGATATGCTTCGATGGCAGCGCAGTCGAATCCGCTCAAATTCAATGAGGTGATTTTGGAGGATTGCTGGCTTGGCGGGGACGAAGAAATCAAGAAGGATGATAATCTATTTTTGAGTGCGAGCAAGAAATTAGCGGAACTGATAGAAATAGAGGACGCGGAACTGGGAAAGTTATAAAGGCTGCGGAGGTAGATGAGCGGCGCGATTTTCTGCGTATTGCTAACGCACAGTTGCGCTACTATATGCACATTGCAGACCCCGACAGCCTGAGCGATGAAGAGTGGGCAAACAGATATAAAGAATTGGAATGGATAAGGAAAGCAGAAGCGGGTAAATAAGCCTCTCTCATCGCTTCATCAAGACGACAAGGACTTTAAAGGGCGACAAAATAAAAACAGTGAAATTGAGATGGCTGAAACGGTACAATACATAATAGACATAACAGGCAATGCTGTAAGCAGCATTGAGAAGATAGGCGAAGGAGTCGATAAGGCTTCCGACAAGGTAAATAAGTTTGTAGGTTTGAGCCAAAAAATCGCATACGTCGGGATAGCCTTTCAGTCTGTTATGGGAGCCATCAACAAAGTCAATTCGGTGATGTCGGGCATGGTGAACGCCTACAAGGAAGGAGTAGTAGCGGAGAATAAATTAGCGCAGGTGATGCGCAACACAATGGGTGCAGGCAGAGACGAACTGCAAAGCATACTCGAATTGACAGCCGCACAACAGAAATTAGGAGTAATAGAGGATGATGTGCAATTAGCCGGCGCACAAGAAATGGCGACCTATCTTGGAGAAAAAAGCAGTTTGGAAAAACTTATCCCGGCGATGAACGATATGCTGGCACAGCAATACGGATTGAATGCAAGTCAAGAGCAGTCCGTTCAAATTGCGACCATGCTTGGCAAGGTGATGCAGGGACAAACAGGCGCATTAAGTCGTTACGGATACGGTTTCACAGAGGCACAGGAGAAAATACTCAAAACAGGGACGGAAGCCGAAAGGGCGGCAGTTCTGTTTGATGTGGTAAGCGAATCGGTCGGGGGAATGAACGAGGCATTGGCGGCAACGCCGGAAGGAAGGTTGAAGCAGCAAGCCAATACGATGGGTGATTTGGGAGAACGGATAGGAGGGTTGTTTGTGCGGATTCAATCTGCATTTTCGCCGTTAATTTCAAAGATAGGCGACGGTTTGGACACTCTTATCTCTTACTTTGAGGCAAACAGGGACAAGATTATTGGCGTGGTAACGCTGATTCAGAAGGTAATTACCAAGGCGTTTTCGGGGATTATGGTTGTTATTAAGGCTGTTTGGAGCGTGTTTACGGGCTTCGTCAACGGGGTAAAAAACGGCAATCCTATATTTATTGGACTTGCGGCAATTATAGCAGGCGTTACTACCACATTGATTTTGTATAAGACATGGACTACGGCGGTAGCGGTAGCACAGGCAGCGGCGACGCTGGCGACAAGCGTGTGGACTGGGGCGCAATGGTTGCTAAATGCGGCGTTGACGTTGAATCCGATAGGAATTATTATAGCGGCAATAGTTGCATTGATTGCGGTGATTGCATACGTAGCCTATACGACAGACGGCTGGGGTAAAACGTGGAGCAACGTGATGACGTGGATGAAATTGGGTATCCAACTGTTTAAAGAAAATATAAGTTTGCAATGGATGCAGATAAAAGACGTGTTCCTGACAGGCTTTGAGGTGATAGAGAAAGGATGGTACAAGTTAAAATCACTTTGGGACAAAGAGGGCGCTCAGGCGGGTTTGGCAGAATTGGAGCGTCAGCGGAATGAGCGGGCGAATGAAATAGCGGCGGCACAGAACAAAGTCAACGAGATTCGCGACCAGATGCGGGAGATGACCGTTTGGGAGGTAAAAAGCAACGGCAAGGGGATGTCGGATGTGGTGGACGGTCTGAAGAAGAAATTAGGCATTGGGGGCGCCAACGAGCAGTTGCAGACGGCGGTGGGTGCGGGTTCAGGTGCAGGACAGGGCAATATGGGCGGGGCAGGCTTGGCAACGGAGGCTGTCGCCACCGGTGGAACACGCAACACCACGGTGAATATTTCCTTTGGAAAGGGATTGATAGAAAATATCATATTCAACGGAGGAACAAAGGAAAACCAAAGCGAGATAGAGCGCAATCTGGCGGAGGCGATGTACAGGGTGTTGGGAATTGCGGAAAGTGCGGTTTCATAAATTAGAAATTAGAAATTAGAAATGGCAATATATATCAATCAGGCAATGGGATTCAGGCTTCCGCCTTACTGGCTTCAGAACAAGGATGTGGTAAGACGGTTGCAGAACGATAAAATTGACGAAGCAAAGATCGGGGAATTGCTTGGTGTGCCACACTATGACGCTTTTGAAATAAAATGGGAGGACGAACCGGATACGTTATGGTGGCAATTGCCTCTTGATCCTGTTGTGTCGGTAAGTTGTAAAAACAATATTATTCGACGCAGCGTGATGAAACAGTCGGACAACGGACGCGGTACCGTCAAAGAGTTGTGGAGTCGGGACGATTACGAAATAACCATTGCCGGGGTATTTATAGGAAATGATGAATTTCCTGAAACTTCGCTCAGAGAACTGAGGAAGTATTGCGAAAGTCGCCGGATAATAGAGGTAAAGAGTAAACTGTTGACGCTGTTCGGTATCACGCGGATGGTAATAGAGGATTACTCGCTGCCGTTTACCAAGGGGTTGGAAAATCAGATGTACACCATCAGGGGATATAGCGATGATATGTTTGATCTCTTAGAAAAAGACAACCAATGACGCACTCAATGGAATACTATATAAGAATAGGCAACCCTGAATACAGGTTGAAATTACTTGACAGCGTAAAAATAGTGAAGTCTGTAGAAAATCTTGCGGATACGGCAACTATTGTTATTCCGGGCGCACGGATGAATATTCCATTGAATTTTGGGGAAAAGATACACGAGGGCGATAATGTGACCATAGAACTTGGCTACGATGGGAATCTTCAAGAAGAGTTTAAAGGCTATTTAAAAAGCATTTCGACAGACGGCGGGTCTATTTCATTGGAATGCGAGGACGGTTTATATGTGTTCAGAGTAACTTTGGAAAACAAGGAGCATAAAGGTATTGGTTTGAAATCGCTTTTGAAGTTGGTAGTAAACGAAGTAAACAAAATAAACGGAGCAACAGGGAATAGCACGAATTACACGGTGGAATGCGATTATGAATTTGGATATGACAAGTTTGTGGTGTTCCGGGCAACGGCATACGACGTGCTGAAAAAGGTACAGGAAGAGACGAAAGCGAATATTTATTTTGCAGGCGACGTGTTGCACGTTCATCCTCCATACGCCGAAATAAGCAACGCAAAGGCAGTCAATTTTGATTTTGCGCGGAATATAGAAAAATCGGATTTAAAATACGTTGAAAGCAAGGATAAAAATATTGAGGTAGAAGTGACGGTGCTGTTTCCTGATGGGACACGACAAACAGAGAAATTTGGTCAGCCGGGAGGAATAAAGACGACAAAGACAGTGAGCACAACGGACAGGGAAAGCATGAAACGAGTTGCGGAAAGCGAGTACAATCTTTGGGTGTACGACGGTTACGAGGGGAGTTTTACCGGCTGGCTGATTCCCTACGTGGAACCGGCAATGAAGATACATTTGCATGATGCGGATTATCCGAAAAAGGACGGAGATTATTATGTGGTGG
>JAISKR010000136.1 GCA_031260845.1 Bacteroidales bacterium | reverse complement strand
AGACTTATTTTCCTTTCATCGGTTAACCGTTTGTAAGACAGATGCTCGTGGCGAATGAGTATGGCCGTTCCGGCGTTCGTTATACACATATATTCTAAAATTGTATTATATTTGCACTTTAATTTATATCTAAAAACCATGAATACAAAGAATGATTTGCGAAAGGAAGTATTTGCAGTGCTGTTGCTTTGCCTGTTGTCTGCTTGTGTTAGCCGTTCAACGGACAGCAACGGACTGCCGATGTTGGCGGCACAGTTTAACGCGCCGTCGTCCGAATATCAGCCATACGTATGGTGGCACTGGATGGGAAGCAATTTCTCAAAAGAGGGAATCACCAAAGACCTCGAAGCCATGAAAGAAGCGGGCATCGGCGGGGCTACCATCTTTAATCTGGCGTCTGCCGTGCAGGAAACGCACCAGCCGACGGAAAACAACCCTTGGGCGCAACAGACCTACCGCAGCGAGGCTTATTGGGAAGCCTTGCGCCATGCAGCCGCCGAAGCCAAACGGCTTGGGTTGAAAATAGGCTTGCACAACACACCGGGTTACTCTACCACAGGCGGTCCGTGGGTGACAGAAGAGCGCGGAATGCAGACTTTGGTGTCGAGCAGTGCGAAGGTGGCGGGCAATCGTCTGGTGAAAACGCGCTTGGCAAAACCGCCATTGCCTGTATATGGCGGATGGGGCACCACGCACCGGCAGGCTGTTTTCTACCGCGACGTGGCTGTGATGGCTGTTCCCGATAAAGCGACGGCGCAGGTTACCGACGTGTTGGACATTTCTGCGGCGATGGATGCCGACGGCAACTTGCAATGGCAGGCGCCGGAAGGCAATTGGACGGTTTACCGCATCGGTCACGCGCCTACCATGTCGAATCCGCATCCGCTGCCCGATGATTTGATTGGAAACACCTTGGAAGCCGATAAAATGAGTCGCGAGCAGAGCGTTTATCACTGGACGCAAATGATAGAGCCGCTCAAAGAGCATTTGAAAGAATATCTGGGCGATTCTTTCGACCATCTGTTGATAGACAGTTACGAAGCCGGCGACCAGAATTGGACGCCTTTGTTTCGCGAAGATTTTACCCGTTTGAAGGGATATGACCCGCTTCCGTGGATTGCCGTTCAATTGTCGGTTGGCAAACGGGACGATTTGGAAACTTTTGCGAAGGATTATCAGGAAGTCGTTCATCAACTGTTCTTCGACAACGGGTGGGCGGTTGCCAAGGATATGATTCACGAAGCCGGTTTGTTGTTCTTCTGGGAGCCTTACTACGGACCGTTCAACACGTTTGAATCGGTTGCCCTGCCCGACGTTCCGATGGGCGAGTTCTGGTCTGGCGGCGACGGACGCATTGACGCCAACATTACGAAGGCAGCCGTCCAATTCGGGAAACGTATCGTCGGGGCGGAAGCCTTTACGGGAAGCCCTGAACGAAGTAAATATACCGAAGACCCCGCCGTGCTGAAACATTCCACGGATGGCAGTTTTGTGTCGGGCGTCAACCGCCTGTTTCTGCATCACTGGGTGCACCAACCCTTTGACGAGCAATACCAGCCCGGAATGGGCATGGGCTGGTGGGGAACTCATTTCGGAAGAAACCAGACATGGATAAAACCCGGTAAAGCGTACTTTTCCTATCTGTCACGCTGCCAGATGCTGTTGCAGCAAGGAGAATACGTGTCGTCGGGCGCGGACGTCGTTCACCGGCATACGCCCGATGCGGAAATATTTTTCGTCACCAATCCTGCTGCGGAAGCCTTAAACCGCTCGTTTAACTTTCCCGTAAAGGACAGAACGCCAGAATTGTGGGACGCTTACCGTGGTGAAATTCGTAAAACGCACCAATGGCGTACAAACAGTGATTCTACCGCTGTGACGCTTAATTTGGAACCTGACGAGTCGGTCTTTGTGATTTTTCCCAAGGATAAAAACAATTATCACCGCCTGCCTTCCTTGGAAACGCTTGCTGAACAGTACAGCGACATTGACGGTGCGTGGAATGTCCGATTTGAACCGAAGTTGGCGCCTGCTTTCGACAGAGTATTGCCTGTCTTGACGGATTTCAGCGCCAGCACCGACACTGCGGTGAAATACTTTGCCGGCACTGCCACTTACCAAAAGACCATCCGCATTGATGCCGGAGAATTGGGCAAAGACAAGCGGATACTGCTCGACCTCGGCGCATTGCACGATATTGCAGAATTGCAGGTGAACGGGAAAGATGCCGGAGTGCTGTGGCATCCGCCCTACAAAACCGACGTCACGCCTTACTTGAAAGAAGGTGATAACACGCTTTCCGTTGCCGTTAGTGTCAACTGGGCAAACCGACTGATCGGCGACGAGCAATATCCGGCAGACTTTGAATGGGGACAGGACAGAGGCGACTTGGGAAGGGCGATGAAAGCGTTTCCCGATTGGTTTATCAACCACCATGCCCGCCCGCAGGCAGGTAGAAAGACCTTTAATATATGGTATTACTATCGGCAGGATGCCCCACTGCAACCGGCAGGACTGATTGGACAGGTGAAACTTGTGAAACAAACGGTGGTGATTCGATAGGGATACAGATTGTGATACAAGTTATACAGTTGTAAAATACAAGTAAATACAAGTAAATACAGGTTATACGGTTGTGATTCATTGTAAAGACCTGACAGTGACAAATTATAGCGAATAAGAAAAAGTCGTATTTTCCCTCTATATTTTTTCAAAATTTATTTGTCTGTGTGTAAATTGAAAAATTTTATCTATTTTTACACCCTAATTTTATATCAACAAAATGAGCAAAAATCAATTGATTCAACGTGTGTTTGCCGTCATGTTTTTGGCGGTAGTAGTGGCTTTTCATGTAAAAGCCGAGGTGAAACTTCCTGCTGTTTTCGGGGATAATATGGTGTTGCAGCAGCAGTCGCAGGTGGCTGTGTGGGGCTGGGCAAAAGCCAATACCGGCGTGAAAGTAACAGGTTCGTGGAACAACAAGAGTTACAGTGCCACAAGCGACAGCAAAGGCTACTGGAAAGTGAAAATCCAAACGCCGACAGCCGATTTTACCCCTTACACGCTGACGGTGAGCGATGGCAAAGCCGTCACGCTGAAAAACGTGCTGATAGGCGAAGTGTGGATTTGTTCGGGACAATCCAATATGGAGATGCCCATGAAAGGCTGGAATGCCCCGATAGACAACAGTGTGGACGATATTCGCAATTCGGGCAACGCGGGTATCCGTTGCTTTACGGTGGAAAAAATATCCACCACCCAACTTCAAGACGACTGCAAAGGGCAATGGGAAATAGCCAATCCGCAGACTGTTCCTAATTTTACGGCAACCGGATATTATTTCGCCAGACTGATTAACTCGTCGCTCAATGTTCCTGTTGGGCTGATACACACCAGTTGGGGCGGTTCGCGCGTCGAAGCATGGATGACGCCTGCTTCGTTGAAGGATATTCCCGAAAAGCTGATTCCGGCAACGGACGCCGACATTAAAATAAAAAACGGCGACGGAACCGTACTGTACAACGGTATGATTCATCCTTTGACCGGCTACGGTATTCGCGGCGCTATCTGGTATCAGGGCGAATCGAACAAGGGCGAACCCGATTTGTACGTCAAAATGTTCGACAAGATGGTACGCGAATGGCGCAACGTGTGGGGCGTAGGCGAATTTCCGTTTTACTACTGCCAAATAGCGCCTTATAATTATGGTGGTGGGCATCCAAATTCAGGTTACATCCGCGAAGCGCAGTCCAAAGGCTTGCTGACGCCCAACACCGGCATGGCTGTGCTGATGGACGCCAACAGTCCTTATGATATTCACCCCGTTAAGAAGAAAGACGCCGGCGAACGGATGGCGCTCTGGGCGTTGGCAAAGACTTACGGCTGGGAGAAGATGAACTATCGCAGCCCCGAATACAAATCTCTGACGGTGGACGGTCGCGTGGCGATTGTGACGCTCGACACCTTCGGAGCGCCGAGCGGACTGACCACTTACGACAAGGACATCCGCAACTTCGTGATAGCAG
>JAISKR010000089.1 GCA_031260845.1 Bacteroidales bacterium | reverse complement strand
AATCAGCGTACTGTCTCAAAACTTTTAGATACCATCTCATTTTTATTTGTTTTTAAGCCCTTGCGGGCGGTTAATGAATTATTCCCGCTTTTTCAGAACAAACCGGCTTTTCACTGATGCGGACGTTTTTTCCAGTACAAATTTATATTCGCACTCGTTCACTTCGGTGAGAATATCAACAAACTCTTCGGTCTTGAAATTGTAGGACGAGTAGTTGGTATTCAATTCTTGAAGGCATTTGTTTTCCGTTTTTTCTTCAAGACAGTCGCAGAACTCGGTGGCTGCTTCATGTCCTCTTAGGACAATATAGGTCATGCCGCAAGTATTGGCATCATCAAACGCATCGACAAAAACATAATGATTATGGTCTTCGTAGTTGGCTCTCAACTCTTGAAGACACACATCCCACGAGTTTTCTTTGTAACAGTCGCAGTATTCACCTGCCGCTTGCTTCCCTTTGTCTTTAAGTTCATCGTTGTCCTCGCAGCAGGTTAATACGAACATCAATCCCATCGGGATAATCCATCGTGTGATGCTCGTTTTCATCGGGTTTAATTTAGATATTTTCATCTTTCTTTGGTTTTTATAAATAATGTCGCAAAGATAGACATTTATTTACAGTTTTTACATTTATTTCTTTTGTTTTTATGCCCCCTTGCGGGGGCGGTTAATATTTTTATATGACTATCCGCAATCGTAACACAAACGGGTTGAAACCGCACTTCGCAGGTTCAAAAATAAAAAAAATAAAAAAAATGTTGATTGAAACAATAATTTTCTGTTAATTTGTGCTTTATTTTACGTCATGAAAATACTTCGTTTATTGTCGGCTTTTATGTCATTTTTCTTTTGTCTTTCCTGCACCGGTGCGGACAAGAACGAGATAAAAGCATCGGAAATTTTAAAAATCCTCAAAAAAGGGGGACATATCCAGATGGTGGACAAAATCATTCTGGACGACCTTGATTTTACTCAGGCGGGCGAGCCTTTTATCTTGAACGGAAATCAATTACAGTGCGAGATAAGTTCCAATATCTTTTTCAGCAATTGCATTTTCATGGGGAAAGTGACAACCAACGGCGTTTACAAGGACAAATTGCCTGTTCAAACCCGCTTTGGGAACAATCTCGTCTTTTCGGCTTGCGATTTCAGGGGTGCGGCTAATTTCGACCAGACAACGGTTTTCGGCATGGTCAATTTCAGCAAATCCGTTTTTCGCGAATCGGCGTCGTTCAACAATGCCGCTGTGTGGGCGAAGGACAGTTATTTTTCGGAAATCGTTGCAGAAAAGGATTTTTCGATGATATATGCCGCCTTTGCGGGAAATTTCCATTGCCTCAGCGCACAGTTCGCCGGTAACGCCTCTTTTCAGGAAACTTCCTTTCGAGGCAAATTGACCTTCAACCAGAGCGTTTTCAAGGAACGTGCCGGTTTCGACCTCATTTCGGTCTATGGCGGCGCATTTTTCCATCACACCAAGTTTGAGAAATTTGCAGATTTCTCTTCCTCGCGATTTCTGCACACTGCCGACTTTGTGAATACCGTTTTCGGCGGAAAAGGCAGTTTTGAAAAAGCCTCTTTCCTCAACGCCGTCCGTTTCGATGGCGTGGATACTCAAAGTGAATTGAATCTTAATGATATAATTACCTTTAAAAATTAAAGAAAATGAAAATAATTAAAAAATACCTTGCTATTGCTTTGATAGCGCTGTTCATGCCGTTTTTAAACGGTTGTGACAAAGATACCATCATAGATAATCTTCTTGACATTATTGCTCAGATAGTATCCCAGACCGGTTGGCTGGCGGAAGATGAACAGATGGACAATATTCCCGAAGACATTACCCCGTTTGATGACGGGGAAAATGAGGGTGGAAACGTAGCATCTGTGGTGGATTTGTCGTCTAAATTTCCGCCCATCGGCGACCAGGGGCAATACGGCACTTGCGTGGCATGGTCAACCGCGTACAACCTGAAAACCGCACTGAACGGCATCGAAAAAGGTTGGACTGCAAACCAGTTGACAGACAAAAACAACCAGACCAGCCCTGCTGACCTGTGGATGGCGCTTTCGTCGAGCGACAGAGGCGCCGGTTGCAACGGCACCAACTTCGAGCCGGCATTAGACGCCATGATTGCCAAAGATATTGCCTCGCTGGGAACGGTGCCCTACACTTCCATCAATTGCAACAGTTCTTCCACAGGGAAAGGAAATGGCAACAAACTCGCCAACTATCGCAAAATAGCATCCGAAACCCAAGGGCAGACGGTGGACAATTTCAAAGGCTACCTCAATTCAGGACGCCCCATTTCCATAGGTGCCAAATTAGGCGACCGCTTCATGAGTTGGAACAGCGCTTCTGTTATTACCTCCGACACCTACAATAACCCCGGAATGCAACACGCCTACCACGCCATGGTGTTGGTGGGTTATGACGACAGCAAAAGTGCTTTTCGCGTAAGAAACTCATGGGGCGCTTCGTGGGGCGACAATGGCAGTATTTGGGTGGGTTACGATTTTTTCTGCAAAAGTTTCTGCTTTGCGGCTTTCGTGGCGCAAAACGTCAATAGTGTGTCTGCAAGCGGCGGAAGTATCGGCTCGGGCAGCCTGAGCAGCGGCACCGACCTCTTGGCGTATGATGCTACCGATGAAGTATTGACAGCAGATGACGATGACCGCGATGAAGATACACCTTCCGACTATAACAGAAAATTCAGTTATTCGGTGTATAATTCAGGTACCACCAATGTCACTCCTGCTATGGATTGGACTGTAACTTATATGCTCTACAATTCCAAAAACGCTAAACAGTACAATATTATTTACGAGGATTATTATACAGACAAGTATGGAGCAGGAGATGGAAAAATACCGAATGTTAACTTTTTATCAGGCGGCAGTTGGTACAATAATTACCCCGTAGCCCCCGGTAAAAAAGCCGGCGAGGAAGAATATGGCGATGAGGGCTTTGTTATCACATACAAAATGCCGAACAATATCAACGGTTTGTATTACTTGGTGGTCATGGCTGATTCGTATGACAAGATAAAGGAAGGGAATGAGGACAATAATTTCTATTTTATTTCTGCCGCTGACGGGAAACCCTTGAATTTCGTGAACGGTGAGATAAAGAATATGCCCGCTGCCAAGAGCAGGTCGGCTGTGAAGCGTCCAGCGCCTGAAAAATTCAGCAATACCGAAACGCAAACATTGGTAAAACCGGGCAATCTGAATACCTACACGCCCACCGAACTGAAAGCCATGCTGCTGCATGACAAAAAGACAGGCAAATTGCAGTCGAAAATTAAGGCATACAGGGCTGTTGGGGTGCAGAACGCCATAAAAAAGGCAAGAAAACAAGGCTGATTGAAGCAAAAAGATGACAAAATACAAATACAATCCGGAACTTTTACGTTACGACAGGGTTAAAAGCAGCATAAAGAACACTATCGTCAAGATATTTACCTATCTTACCGCTTCCGTTGCCACCATCATTCTGGCGTATCTGATATTTTCCCCGTTCTTCGACACACCCCGCGAGCGCATCCTTTCGCGCGAATTAAATCAGATGACGTCAAATTTTGAACTCGTGGACCAGAAAATGAATCAATTGGAAGCAGTTCTTTGGGATTTGCAACAACGTGACGACAATCTCTACCGCAAGGTGTTTGAATCAGAACCTATTCCGCAAACGGTAAGGCAAGCCGGCATAGGCGGAATAGACCGGTATGGGGCGTTGGAAGGTTTTTCGACCTCCGATTTGATGAAGGAAGTCAACCAACGGATTGATGAAATTTTCAGACAGATACAGATTCAGGAACGGTCGTACAATGAATTGCTCAAATTGACGCAAGAACAGGGGGAAAATCTGCTCAATCGCCCTGCCATTCAGCCGATAGAAAACAAAGGATTGGAACACACCGCTTCCGGATTTGGCGAAAAAATTCATCCGATTTTCGGTACGAAGATTTTTCACAAAGGCATTGACTTTACGGCTCCTATCGGAACGCCGATTTTTGCCACTGCTAACGGAACTGTACTTGAAAAAGGCTTGTATCCGGGCTTTGGCAACAGGATAATGATTGACCACGGCAACGGATGCCAGACCCTTTACGCTCATTTGGCAGATTTTGCAGTGCGTGACGGGCAGCAAGTGAAGAGAGGGCAAGTGATAGGCACAGTAGGCAATACAGGTGTGTCAACCGGTCCGCATCTGCACTACGAAGTGCACAAAAACGGCAAACCGGTCAATCCCATCAACTACTTTCTGAATGATTTGAATCCCAACGAATATGCTTTGATGTTGGATTTGGCTAATGTCGGCAAAACTTTTGATTAATGGAAGCATCCAACGAACTTCAAACAGACGGTAAACTGTTTTACTCAATCAGCGAAGTGGCTGATAAATTCGGCGTGAACACCTCGTTGATTCGCTATTGGGAATCGCAATTTGACGTCATCAATCCGAAAAAAAACAAGAAAGGAAACCGAATGTTCACCCCAAAAGACGTGGAAGCCGTAGGATTGGTTCACTATTACGTGAAAGAACGCGGCATGACCTTGAAAGGGGCGCTTCAAAAGATACGGGACAATCGCCACGATACCGAAAACAATTTTCAGGTCATACAATCGTTGAAACAGATACGGGCTACCCTGCTGGAATTAAAAGAAAATTGTTAATTTTTAATGATTAGTGGTTAATTTAAAGACACTTATACTTATTAATTCATAATTTTTAATTCATAATTTTCAATTCATCTCTCGTTGCTTGAAAAATGTTATTATTTTTGCATCCAATTTTTAAAGCAAAGCAAAGTGAAAAACAATAACGGACAATATGAAATTGGGGGTATAAGTGTGACTTCCTTGGTTGAAAAGTACGATTCGCCGCTGTATATTTACGACACGGCTATCATCAAACGGCAATACGAGCGGTTAGTGAACGCTTTTGAAGGGACAAGATTACGGGTACACTATGCCTGCAAGGCGCTCAACAATATCAATATCATGCGCTATATCTGCGGATTGGGTGCAGGCTTGGACGCCGTTTCCATTCAGGAAGTGCAGTTGGGTTTGAAAGCCGGTTTTGCGCCTTCCGACATTATTTACACGTCCAACAGCGTTTCCATTCGGGAATTTGAAGAAGCAATTGCAGCGGGCGTGCATATCAATATTGACAACCTGTCCATTCTTGAACAGGTTGGGCTGAAATACGGTTCAAGCGTACCGGTGAGCATCCGCATCAACCCGCATATTATGGGCGGCGGCAATATAAAAATCTCTACGGGGCACGTGGACTCTAAATTCGGCATATCCATGTATCAGTTGCCGCATATTCAGCGGATTGTGGATACCTACAAGATGAATATCGACGGCTTGCACATGCACACCGGCTCGGATATTCTCGACATTGAAGTTTTCAGCAAAGGCGCTGAAATCCTGTTTGAGGCTGCGAAGCATTTTCCGGATTTGAAATTTCTCGATTTCGGCAGCGGCTTCAAAGTGCCTTACAAGCCCGACGACTATTCCACCGACATTGAATTGCTCGGTTCGACGCTCACGCAGAGTTTCAACGATTTTTGCAAGGAATATGGGCGCGAACTGACGCTTAAATTCGAGCCGGGAAAATTTTTGGTAAGTCAGGCAGGATACCTCGCCGCAAAGGTGAATGTGGTGAAACACACCACTTCAACGGTGTTTGCAGGCGTCAATACCGGTCTGAATCACCTTATCCGCCCCATGTTCTACGACTCTTACCACCATATTATCAATGTATCAAAGCCCGACGGAACGCCCCGCATCTACACGGTGGTGGGCTACATTTGCGAAACGGACACTTTCGGATGGAACCGCAAAATAGCAGAAATTTCCGAAGGCGACGTGCTGGTATTCCTCAATGCAGGCGCCTATGGAATGACCATGGCGTCGAATTACAATGCACGTCTGCGTCCCGCAGAGGTAATGGTACACGAAGGCAAGGATTATCTCATCCGTAAGCGGGAAACACTTGACGATTTGCTGAAAAACCAGATTGAGGTGTTATAAATGGTGAGACAATAGTTATACGGTTGTGATACAGTAGTGATTCATTGTGATACTATTGTCTCACTACCTCACTTAAAACTTATAAATTACTCCTGCCGAAATAACCGCACGATTCATATAATCGGCAATCTTGTATTTCAACTTGACAGATTCACCTCGACCTGTTAGTGTCAATAAAGCCTCCCCCAACCCCCTCCTCAAGAGGGGGATAGTTGCTGGGGTGGCTATCGTACTACATACCACTGAGGTGAGGGATGGGGTGGGGCTGGTGGGGAGGGGCTTC
>JAISKR010000083.1 GCA_031260845.1 Bacteroidales bacterium | reverse complement strand
TTATCCTTTTATCCTTTTATCCTTTTATCCTTTTATCCTTTTATCCTTTTATCCTTTTCTTCATTTATGCTAATTAACAATTTATAATTAACCATTAACCATTATTACCATTCTTTATTCACGGCGCCGTAAATCCTCATTTGGTTGGAAAGGATTTTTGTAAACCCTATTACGTCTTCGCCGCTGAATGAAGTATTCTCTTCGCCGTATTTGGCAAATTTGGCATTCATCAAATCGTGCTCTGAACTTATCCCCAACACTTCAAACTGGCGGGGACGAAGGGCAATCTTCACTTCGCCGGTCACATATTGCTGACTGTCTTCCAAAAATTTCTCAATATTGCGCATCACCGGTTCCAAATATTGACCTTCGTGCAGCAGCATCCCGTACCAATTGGCTAATTGCTCTTTCCAGTATTGTTGCCATTTGGTGAGCACGTGCTTTTCCAAGAGATGATGTCCCTTGATAATAATCAGCGGCGCGGCGGCTTCAAAACCTACCCGTCCTTTGATGCCGATGATGGTATCTCCCACATGGATGTCGCGTCCGATGGCATACGCCGATGCAATCGCTTCTATTTGCCGTATAGCGGAAACAGGATCTGTATGTGTGTCGTTGACACTGGCGAGTTCGCCTTTTTCAAAGCCGAGGGACAACATTTCTTCTCCGCTTTTTGTCGCTTGGCTCGGATATGCGTCATTGGGCAGCCATGTGTCTGAGCGCAGTGTTTCGCGCCCTCCTATGCTGGTGCCCCACAAGCCTTTGTTGATGGAATAGGTTTTCTTTACCCAATTATCTTCTATCCCTTTGCTTTTAAGATATTCAATCTCCACCTCGCGCGACAGTTTCATATCGCGTATGGGGGTGATGACTTTCACAGAAGGCATCATAATCTGGAAAATCAGGTCGAAACGAACCTGATCGTTACCGGCTCCGGTGCTACCGTGAGCAATGTATCCGGCGCCAATTTTTTTGGCATATTCCACTGTCGCTATCGCCTGAAACACACGTTCTGAACTAACGGATAGCGGATAAGTGTTGTTTTTGAGAATATTGCCAAATACCATGTATTTGATACACTTTGCGTAATATTCATCAGTAACGTCTATGGTTTCGTGATGATGCACGCCCAAAGCGTATGCTTTCCGTTCAATTTCGCGAACTTCCTCAGCATCGAAACCTCCCGTATTCACAATAACGGAATAAACTTCATACCCTTTTTCTTCGCTTAAATATTTTGCACAATAAGAGGTGTCCAATCCCCCGCTAAATGCAAGAACCAACTTTTCTTTTGACATTTTCATTAAAATTAATTTTCCGCAAAGTTAGTGTTTTTTATTCATCTTTTCAAAAAAGGTGAAAGGATAAAGGGTGAAAGGATAAAAGGACAAAAGGATGAAAGGTGAAACGGTATCGCTGCCGTATGGTACAACCTATAACAACCTATAACAATGTATCACAATGTATCACAACTGTATCACAACTGTATCACAACTGTATCACAACTGTATCACAACTGTATCACAACTGTATCACTATTGTATCACTATTGTATCACTACCGTCTCACCTGTATTAACAACCCCTCCGCCACTTCATCTGCTTTGGTTTTTCCTTGCAATTCCGCCACTATCGCCAAGGCGAACTCAAACACAAATCCCGGTCCTCTTCCGGTGATAATGTTTCCGTCGGTCACCACTGCCGTTTTGACGTATTCAGCGCCTTTCAGTGTGGATTCGTATCCGGGGTAAACCGTGGCTTTTTTGCCTTGCAGCAAATTCAATCCGCCTAATACCAACGGTGCGGCACAGATGGCGGCAATCTTTTTGCCGTCGGCTGCATATTTTTTCAATTGTTCCGGCAATCCCTTGTGGGCATTCAGGTTGGATGCTCCGGGCATTCCGCCGGGCAATACCAGCATATCGCCTTCGTCAATGTCCGCTTTTTCAAACAGCACGTCTGCCGTTACCGGAATGCCATGCGCACCGGTCACAGTGCGGTTGTCGCTTATGGATACGGTAGTCACCGACAAGCCACCACGCCGCAACACGTCAATGGTAGCAACGGCTTCGGTTTCCTCAAAACCCTCAGCCAAAAATAAAAATACCTTTTTCATTATATTATTCATTTAGTTTATTATCTTGCTTAAAATCAAGGTTCAGACAATTGTCAATTGTCAACTGTCAATTTTTCAGCCATTTATCCAACCATCCGAAAAACTCGCGTTGCCAGAGGATGGCATTCTGGGGCGACAGCACCCAGTGACTTTCTTCGGGGAAAATCAGCAAACGGCTTGGAACGCCGCGCAGTTGAGCGGCGCTGAACGCTTGCAATCCCTCTGTATAAGGCACACGGAAATCTTTTCCTCCGTGAATCACCAAAATAGGGGTATCCCATTGGTCAACCGACAGATGCGGCGAAAAATCGTAACTCTTCGGGCGGGGTTTATCCCAATATGCGCCTTCCAAGTCGAAGTTGGGAAACCAGTATTCATCTGTTCCGCCGTACTGGCTTTCAAAATTGAACATACCGCAATGGGCGATGAACGCTTTGAACCGTTTTTGGTGATGCCCAGCCAGCCAGTAAACGGAAAATCCGCCGTAACTCGCTCCGACAGCGCCCAATCGAGCAGCGTCCACGTATGGTTCTTTTGCCACGTCGTCAATGGCGCTGAGATAATCGCGCATATTTTGTCCGCCGTAGTCGCCTGAAATCTGCCGGTTCCATTCCTCTCCGAAAGTGGGTAAGCCGCGACGGTTGGGCGCTACGATAATGTATCCGTTAGCAGCCATCAGTTGAAAATTCCAGCGATACGAAAAAAACTGGCTGACCGCGCTTTGTGGTCCTCCCTCGCAAAAAAGCACTGCGGGATATTTCTTCGTCGCGTCAAAGTCGGGCGGATAGATAACCCAAACCAGCATATCTTTGCCATCCGTTGTTTTTACAGTGCGTTCCTTCACTTCACTAATCCTTATAGCGTTATAAATATTTTGGTTGACAAAGGTCAATTGGCGTTCCTCACCTGTTTGCGGATTGACGGCAAACAGTTCTGTCGCCATGCTCATGCTCATTTTACTTCCGATAAGTTCGTTATCTGCAAGATTAATAGAGGTATAATCATGTTTCCCTATGGTGACAGGCGTTATATTTTTCGAGGCAATGTCTGCATGATATACCTGATACGTGGCACGCACACCGCTGATGAACCAGATGCCCTTGTTGTCCGGCGTCCAGACGAAATGAGCGGCATTGTCGGAAAAATCGCTTGTCAGTTCTTCTATTTTCCCCTTTTGGGCGAGGCTGTAAAGCATCAGCCGTTCCTTATCGGCTTCAAAACCCGGCGTAGCCATACTTTGAAAGGCAATCATACTGCCGTCGGGCGAAAAGACAGGGTATTTGTCGTACCCCGGCATCCCTTCGGATATGTTTATGGTAACGTCGGTTTCCGTATCGTACAGATAAATGTCTGAATTGGTGCTGAGCGTGTATTCCCGTCCGGTCAGTTTTTTGCAGGTGTAGGCAATGTACTTTCCGTCGGGGCTGAACGCTATCTCGTCGCTGTCGAAATACGGGGCGAGGGGCGCATCAAAGGGTTCGCCTTCCATAATGTCCTTTCCGCCGGTTATGTAGCCGTCTTTTATTAATGTTGACGCCACAAATATATGACTTACAGCGTAATCTGTCCAGTCGTTCCAGTGGCGGTACATCATATCATCCGACACAACGGCATAACTTTTTGGAAGGTCGGGATAAAGTTTCTGAGGGCTTTCTCCTGCGGGAACATCTTTCAGAAAAAGCAACTTTTCGCCCTTGGGGCTGAACTCAAAACCATTGATACCGCCGTCAATTTTCGACGCCTGCCGTTTGTCCGAGCCGTCGGGCTTCATATCCCATATTTGCACATCGCCGGACGCCGCCGTCAGATAGGCGATATGCCCTGTTAATGGATTCCAGCGCGGGTTAAAAGCGCTTGCCGCAACGTCGGCAGTGAGGCAAACCGGTTCGCCGCCTTTTGCAGGAATGCTCCAGATGGTGGTGCGACCTTTGTTGTCCTTCACGCTGTAACGCGATACGGTATAAACAACGGTGGAATTGTCGGGTGATACTTTGTATTCGCCTATTCTGCCAAATTTCCATAATAGTTCAGGCGTTAGTTTTTTGCCTGCTGTTTCCTGTTCCGTCAAAGGTGCAGGCTGTTCCGAAATGGATTGCGGTCGTTGAGTTTGCGAACAGCCCACCATCAAAAAAATGCCCAAAAAGGCGGTATATTTTAAAAATTTCATTTGGATAAATTTGAGTTTAAAATTTTTGCAGTGAACATATATAATTAATTGATAATCATTTGGTCAACTAACGGTTCCCCCAATTTTTCATTCAGCAAACGAAGCATTTGCGTACGCTGCATGAGCAATTCGTTCCGCACTGCCGGCGAAGCAACATGAACGTACATGGTTCGCTTGTACAAACGGATTCCTGCCTCGGAAAACGGTCCGGCTATGTCTTTCCATACCGAAATAACCCGTGCCTCAGTGAGTTTAGCCTCAAACTGGTTGTTGCTTATAAACTCGTTCAGCAATACCTTTAACGGTAGTGTTTTGGTACGTTGCAACGGCTTTATTTATCAGGCAACAGGCGCGGCTGCGTTCCTTACGTCTTCATAGAAAGCAGCGCGGGCGGTTTGCATATACGGCATTAACCACAAAAACCCGATACCCAGCGTAAGTACGCAAAGCAATCCCCAACCGATGAAACTCAAATCGAGCAGAAAAAGTTTCGCTTTGTAACCGTTCATCAATGACTTGCTTCTTTCAATCGCCTCGTCGGCGCCCACAGTCGGGTCATCGTGCAGAATGTACGGCGTCATGGCATAAGAATAGGCTTTGATGATGCCCGGAACAAGAAATAAAAGCGACCAAAGCATAGTGTATAAAAACACCAAAAGCATGACGCCCAATACTTTGCCATAAGTACGGAACCCGATAAACAGATTTTCGACCTCTAACGGCTCGCCTCTGAAACTTCTGAGAAACGTTACGGCAACGCCATATCCCAATACCGTTGACACTAACAGAGTAATCAGCAAAGAAAGTGCGGGGAAAAAACTTCCTGTTACACTTATTGCCGTTACTATCAGTGCAACAACAGCGCCCAGCCCCCATTTTCCGCTGAGTGATTTGCGCGATTCCGCACGTAAATTGCGGTTGCTCTCTATCGTTTCTTTGCCGGCTGAAAGATAAAGAATCAAGCCAACGACGAGAAAAACGACCAAAGGCAGCAATAAAATCAGAATCAGTATGAGAGCGAACTGCCCCGGAACTGCCAGACTGGTAAACAATTGAGTATTCATATTATTACGATTTAATTTAAAAATTTATTAACATATTTATTAACATTTCAAGGTGCAAATATATAGTATTTTGCACAAAAACAATACTTTTTTTGAAAATTTTTTTAATTTAAGTTTTTATATAACCCCTTGACAGTCCAAATTTTGACTGAATAAAGATTTGGGGAAGGTCTTATTTTGCTTATAATCAAATATATACGTTCAAAGCACTATCTACTGCCATATCGGTGAATTTTTTTTCAATTTTGATAAAAATATTGCCGAACCGGAATTGTTGGGTAATGAAATAGT
>JAISKR010000040.1 GCA_031260845.1 Bacteroidales bacterium | reverse complement strand
AAATCCGAATTTATTTTTCCCCTCTTTCATGCCGTCCGAACCGTAAGGATATTTCACCAAACTTGTAAGCGTGGCGTAGGTAAGCGCAAATCCGCCTTCGCGACGCCCTTTGAATTGGTGCGTCAGCACACGGAAAGCATTTGCATTCCCCTCAAAATGGGTAAGGTCGAGCCATTCTGTTTCGGAAACGCTGTTTTGAAGTTCTTTCCCGTTACCGTCTGAGAAAAACTTGGATATAGCCTTCTCGCCGGAATGACCGAAGGGCGGATTGCCCAAATCGTGTGCCAAACAGGCGGCGGAAACGATGGAACCGAATGTAGAAAAGAAATCCAACCTGTCCGTTTTGGAAGCCTTTTCCAATTCAATCGCCAGTAAATTGCCCAACGACCGTCCCACGCTGGCTACTTCTAAACTGTGTGTCAGCCTGTTATGTACAAATATACTGCCCGGTAAGGGAAATACCTGCGTCTTGTTTTGCAGGCGCCTGAATGGCGACGAAAAAATAATCCGGTCATAGTCGCGCTGAAATTGCGACCTGTCCGGACTTTTCGACAAATGGCTGGCGCTTCCCAGACGTTTAGCGGAAAGCAGACTTTCCCATTTTAAAGAATAATCCATAGATTACGTGAAATTTTGAACCAAAAGTAATTATTTCTTTTTATATTTCATAAAAAAACTTTAATTTTGGCATGAATTTAGTGGTTAAAATTAGTTCAACATAAAGAAAATAATTTGAATATGAGTTTATTTGATACGGTAAGCGAAGACATTAAAAAAGCGATGCTTGCAAGGGAAAAAGACAAATTGGAAGCATTAAGGGCGGTGAAATCTGCTTTTTTGCTGGCTCGTACAGAGCCGGGTTCAAACGGTGAATTAACGCCGGATGCCGAATTGAAAATTGTGCAAAAGTTGGTGAAACAGCGCAAAGAGTCGGCAGAGATTTACGAACAGCAGAATCGTCCCGAGTTGGCAGAGAAAGAGTTGTTGGAAGCCGCGGCAATTGAGCAATACCTGCCTGCACCGATGGGTGAGGCTGAGTTGGAAAAGGCGCTGAAAGCCATCATCGAAAGGGTGGGGGCGACTTCCCCTGCACAGATGGGCAAGGTGATGGGCGTTGCATCCAAAGAACTTGCCGGTACAGCCGACGGTAAAGCCATATCGGAAAAAGTGAAGCAGTTGCTTAATGGTTAATTGTTAATGCTTAATGGTTAATTAAAAGAATGTATCGTTTACTTCGTTCCATATTATTCTGGTTTCCTGCCGAAATGATTCATAAATTTGTGGCGGGCGTGATGCGTTTGGCATATTTCATTCTTCCGGTACGTGCTGTTATCCGTGCTTGTTACAGCGTTCGCCATCCCTCGCTGGAACGTGAGTTTTGCGGGATAAAGTTTGCTAATCCTGTCGGCTTGGCAGCGGGCTTCGACAAGAACGCCACGCTCTACAAACCCTTTTCCATGCTTGGATTCTCGTTTATCGAAATCGGAACGGTCACGCCTGTCGGGCAATCGGGTAATCCCAAACCTCGCTTGTTCAGGATAGTGCAGGATGAGGCATTGATTAACCGCATGGGCTTCAACAATGACGGCGCAGAGGTGATAGTAGAGCGATTGAAAAAAACTCACCCTGCCGGGCTTGTCATTGGCGGGAATATCGGGAAAAATACGAAAACGCCCAATGATGAGGCGGTTTCCGACTATCTGTATTGCTTCGACGCATTGTATCCTCACGTCGATTATATCACAGTCAACGTCAGTTGCCCGAATGTAGCGGGTTTGAGCGCATTGCAAAACCCAGCCATGTTGCGGGACATATTGACGGCGATTGTAGAGCATCGCAACAGACAAGTCGAGAGAAAGCCCGTTTTGCTGAAAATATCGCCCGATTTGAGCATCATGCGTTTGGATGAAATACTGCAAATTGTTGAAAATTTGGGGATTGATGGCATTGTTGCCGTCAATACGACCACACAGCGTACCGGATTGACCATCGGCAAGGAACAAATTGAGGCAATCGGCAAAGGCGGTATGAGTGGGAACCCATTGAAACTGCAAGCCTTGGAAACCATCAACTATATCAGGCAACGCACAAAAGGCAAACTTCCTGTCATCGGCACAGGCGGCGTCATGTCGCCGGAAGACGCTGTACGCCTGCTAAATGCCGGCGCTACCTTGGTGCAGGTGTATTCGGGATTCGTCTATCAAGGACCTTCATTGGTGAAAAAAATCAACAAAGAGGTGCTAAAAAACGCAAACCGTAATTAATCATGATGAATATCGGATATAATACAAATGTGAATGCCCTAACGGGCAATAGAAACGAAGATTTGTCCATGCCTTCTATTGATATGGATTCCCTACGGGAAATTTTGCCCGTTAGGGCATTCATCAGGATTGTACAATGCAGGTGGGAAATATCCGGTAATCAAATTTATCATTAACAATTAATAATTAATATTAAGGCGTGCTTCAACAGTTAAAAATTCTTCGCAGGCAGGGCAGACAAACGATTCCGAATGTGTCGGAAGTGCATCTTCACCGGAATTTCAGAGGGCGTCCTGTCATAAGCAATGCTGTTGTGGAACAGTCGGCAGTGGCTGAACTGTGCCCTGTGGCGGCGATAGATACTGCCCCGCTGCGGATAGACCTTTGCAAATGTACTTTTTGCGGACTATGTGCCCGCGCCTTCCCCGAAAAAATACGCTTTACGAACGATTATCGCTTGGCAAGCAATGACCGCGAGCATTTGCTGATTACCGAAGGACACGACCGGACTGTGACGCTCAATTTCGATAAGCGGCGACCGGAAATCAAGGATTTATTCAAAAAATCGCTGAAACTTCGGCAAGTGTCTGCCGGAGGCGACAACAGCACCGAAATGGAACTGAACGCCTGCTCTAATGTCAATTTTGACATGGGACGCTTCGGGATAGAATTTGTCGCTTCCCCGCGCCACGCCGATGGTATTGTGGTGACAGGACCTGTCAGCGGCAATATGGCGGAAGCCTTGCAGATATGCTACGACGCCGTTCCAGAGCCTAAAATCCTTGTGCTGGCAGGGGTGGATGCGCTCAGCGGGGGCATATTTGCCGGCAGCAAAGCCTTAGACCGCAGTTTCCTCGACAACAATCCGGTGGATTTGTACATTCCCGGAAATCCCCCTCACCCGTTGACCATTATCAACGGCTTATTGGACTTATGCCAAAAAAAATGACAAAAATATATCATCATATTAAACTTTTTTATATTTTTGTGGGCAAAAACAATAAAATGGCATTTGTTTTGTTTATTAATAAATAGAGCGCATCGCACTAAAAAAAGATACACGAATGAACATTCGCAATACATTCATTATAACGTTGATTATCTGCTTTTTGACGCCGGCAATGACATACGGGCAAAAAGCGGCTAAACTCAAAAAAGCCCAAGAGGAATATGCTGCGGGGCATTATAACTCGGCTGCATATATGTTGCGTAAAGCATATACTTCCGTCAAAAAGAAAGACGAGCAGGCGGCTATTCTGTTCAAAATAGGTGAGTGTTACCGGCAAACGTCCGTATCCACACAAGCCGAATTATGGTACAAAAAGGCTATCAATAAAGGCTATCAAGAGCCTATTGTCATTTTGTATCTGGCGGAAGCCAAGAAAATGAACCAGAAATATGCCGAAGCCAAGGAGGAATATACCAAATACAAGGAAAAAGTGCCTACCGATCGGCGTGGCGAGGACGGCATCAAATCCTGCGATTTGGCGCTTAAATGGTTGGAAAGCGGGAACGGCTATTTGGTAGAGAACATGAAATTTTTTAATTCGCGGCAGGCTGACTGTGCGCCCATGTATGCCGCAGATGACTATAATACGGTGTATTTCACGTCTTCGCGTGACGCCGCAACCGGTAAATCGGTCAATGCGGTGACCGGCGAAAGTTTTTCCGACTTATTTGTGTCGAAACTCGACCGGAAAAATGTTTGGAGCCAGCCTGTTCCGGTGGACGGAGAAATCAACACGGAGTATGACGAGGGAATGTGCTCGTTTTCATCCGATTACCGCACCATGTACTTCACTCGCTGCAAAAATGACAAAAAAAAGGTGTGTGGTTGCCAGATACTCAGCACGCAACTCGTGAGCGGCGCATGGTCGAAAGCGCGGGTGATTGATATTGCCAACGATAGCGTGGTGATTGCCCATCCTGCCATCTCACCCGATGATTTGACGCTCTTTTTCGTGTCGGATATGCCCGGAGGTCAAGGTGGAAAGGACATTTGGAAAGTAACCCGCAAAAGCGCCGGTGAAGATTGGAGTATGCCCGAAAATCTCGGTACGGAAATCAACACGCCCGGCGATGAAATGTTCCCTTATATGCACTCGGACGGCACTTTTTATTTCTCGTCCAACGGACATATCGGAATGGGTGGCTTGGACATTTACAAAGCCAACAACGACGAAGGTCACTGGGTGGTGGAAAACATGGGCTATCCCATCAATTCCTACGCCGACGATTTCGGCATCACTTTCCAGAACGACAACGAACAGGGCTTTTTCTCGTCCAATCGCACCATGCGCGGCGACGATGATATTTTTGTCTTCACGCTTCCGCCGCTCTCTTTCAGCCTTGTCGGTTTGGTGGTGGACGAAAAAAACAACAAAGCCTTGGGCGGCGGCTCGGTGAAAATCATCAGCAGCGATGGTATCACCAACGAAATGCCGGTCGGCGTGGACGGTACTTTCAAAACCGGCATGAAACCCAATACCGACTACGTGTTCATCGCATCGCACAAGGGATACCTCAACGGCAAAGAACGCGAAACCACCAAAGGTTTGGACAAGAGCAAGGAGTTCAAAATCACGATTCCGCTGGCTTCCATCGAAAACCCTATCGAGTTGACCAATATTTTCTACGATTATGCTAAATGGGATTTGCGCCCCGAAAGTATGGTGGCATTGGATAAGTTGGTGGAAGTGTTGGACGACAACCCGAACATTACCATTGAGTTAGGCTCTCACACCGACTCGCGAGGCACTGCGGAAGACAATCAACTGCTGTCGCAGCGTCGTGCGCAATCGGTTGTCAACTATCTGATAGAGAAAGGTATCGTTGCCGACAGGCTTACGCCCAAAGGCTACGGAGAGGCTGTTCCCAAAGTGGTGGACGAGCAGATGGTTAAACAATATCCGTTCCTGCGCCGCGGCGCGAAACTCACCGAAGAGTACATCAACAACCTGCGCAACCAGAACGACCAGGAAAGCGCGCATCAGCAGAATCGCCGCTCAGAGTTCAGGGTATTGCGAACGGATTACGAGGCGAAGAAGTGAGAAACTCGTCATTGACAGCACACTCGTAAACCACTGTCCGGTCTATCCGGCTATTCTTAAATTAATTTAAAAGGCGCGTTAAAATTTGTTAAGCAATATTTTATGGCTTTATTTTTGTAATGTAGTGTTTCAACAATAAATAAAA
>JAISKR010000031.1 GCA_031260845.1 Bacteroidales bacterium | reverse complement strand
TGAAAAGGATGTTGCCATCACCGATGTCGAGGCTAACCAATTCTTACAGAATTACTTTACGAAAGAACAGCAGCGCGTAAATCAGAAGCAGTTAGACGAAGGGAAGAAATTTCTTGCCGAAAATGCTGCGAAAGAAGGCATTATCACCTTGCCAAGCGGGTTACAATACAAAGTGCTGAAAGAGGGTACCGGCGCTAAGCCGACAGCCACCGACGAAGCGGAAGTGATGTACCACGGCACTTTGGTGGACGGCACCGTATTCGACAGTTCCAAAGAGCGGGGCGAACCGGCTACTTTCCCTGTCAACAGGGTTATTCCCGGTTTCTCAGAGGCGTTGCAACTGATGGGTGAAGGGGCAGTGTGGGTGATTTACGTTCCTGCCGAATTGGGTTACGGCGAAAATCCTGACCCGCGCAGTGGCATCAAACCCAACAGCGTACTGATTTTTGAATTGGAACTGCAAAAAGTAATCAAGACAGATGCGGGTATTCCGCAAGTTGAACCTAATTTGTTCAAATAAATATTAATGAAACTTTGGAACAAAGGCGTAGAGGTTAATCGGGAAATAGAGCGTTTCACCGTGGGGCGCGACCGCGAGATGGATATGTATCTGGCGGCTTTCGACGTGCTGGGAACGATGGCGCATATTCGTATGCTTGAATCCATCGGTCTGCTGACCAATGACGAATTGAATGTCCTTGAAAAGGAATTGCGCAGCATCTTTCACACGATACAAGCCGGAAATTTCACCATTGAAGACGACATTGAGGATGTTCATTCGCAGGTGGAACTGATGCTTACGCGCCAATTGGGCAATGTGGGTAAAAAAGTGCACAGCGGACGGTCGCGCAACGACCAAGTGTTGGTGGACGTCAAGTTGTACCTGCGCCACGAGATTGAGGAAATCACCAATGGCGTGCAACGGCTGTTCGACAAGTTGACAGAGCAGAGCGAACGGTACAAGGATGTGCTGATGCCCGGATATACGCATCTTCAAGTGGCGATGCCTTCCTCTTTCGGGCTGTGGTTCGGCGCTTATGCCGAAAGCCTTACCGACGACCTTCGTCTGATGCAGGCTGCATGGCAGGTAGCCAATCAAAACCCGCTCGGCTCGGCAGCCGGATACGGCTCGTCGTTCCCGCTCAACCGCACAATGACCACGCAACTGTTAGGCTTCGACGACCTGAATTACAACGTGGTATATGCCCAGATGGGACGCGGAAAAACAGAGAAAACACTCGCGTTTGGCATGGCGTCGGTAGCGGCTACCTTGTCGCGGTTCAGTATGGACGCTTGTCTGTACATGAGCCAGAATTTCGGGTTCATCACCCTGCCGGAAGAGTTGACCACCGGTTCAAGCATCATGCCGCACAAGAAAAATCCCGATGTTTTTGAACTTATCCGTGCCAAATGCAACAGGATACAGGCATTGCCCAATGACATTACCTTAGTGCTGAACAACCTGCCGTCAGGCTATTTCCGCGATATGCAGGTACTGAAAGAGATGCTGTTTCCGGCTTTCAGCGAGTTGAAAGACTGTCTGGCGCTTCTGGCATACATGGTAGAAAAGATAAACGTAAACCGCAACATATTGAACGATGCGCGTTATCGTTACCTGTTCAGCGTGGACGCCGTCAATCAATTGGTTCTCGAAGGCGTTCCCTTCCGCGACGCCTACAAACAGATAGGTTTGGAAATCAACAGCGGTGAATTTAATTCGCAGGACGGCAAAAATTTATCGCACACCCACGAAGGCAGTATCGGAAACCTGTGTACCGACCGCATCCAATCAAAGATGCAAGCGGTGTTATCCGGTTTTTCCTTTGAAAAAGTCAACCAAAGCCTGCAAAAATTAGTCAATAGTAATTCGTAATTTATAACATATATGGCTGTATTAAAAGCATTTAAAGGGATTCGTCCCGTAAAGGAATTTGCGGACAAGATTGCTTCGCGACCTTATGATGTACTCAACCGTGCTGAGGCGCTCAAAGAGGCAGACGGCAATCCCTTGTCGTTTCTGCACGTCATCAAACCCGAAATAGACCTGCCCGTCACTATGGACGAACACGCGCCGGAAGTCTATGACAAAGGAAGCGCCAACTTCCAAAAACTGATTGCCAACGGGGTTTTCCGCACCGACAAAAGTGAAAAACTGTACATTTATGCGCAAACCATGTACGGACGGACACAATATGGCATTGTAGGCTGCGCTGCTGTGGACGATTACGTCAATAATATCATTCGCAAGCACGAATTGACGCGCCCCGACAAGGAAGAAGACCGCCGCAACCATGTTCGCGTAAGCAACATGAACTATGAGCCGGTGTTTTTCGCCTATCCTGCCGTTGCAGAGATTGACGCTATCGTGGCAAAGCATACTGCCGCACCGACAGAATATGATTTCACTTCCGCAGACGGCATTGGACACCGCTTTTGGGTGATTGACGATAAAAGCGACATTGACAGGCTTATCGCGTTGTTTGCTGCCATTCCCTACACTTACGTAGCCGATGGTCATCATCGCACGGCGGCGGCGGCAGGCGTCGGACTTGAACGGCGACAAGCCAACCCGCAGCACACAGGCAAAGAGGAATACAACTTTTTCTTAGCCGTGCATTTTCCTGACAATCAATTGAAAATATTTGACTACAATCGCGT
>JAISKR010000365.1 GCA_031260845.1 Bacteroidales bacterium | reverse complement strand
TACTTATCTTTGCCCTGGATTGTTGGTGTGGTACTCATGTATCTACGTTTTTGAGTTTGCAAATACAAAAATACACCAATAATCCTTTTTTTATCCTACCGTTGCAACAAAGTCATTGTCAATTGTCAATTAAATTATCAATTGTCAATTAAAAAAAGATACGTATCTTTGTCGTCGCTCATAATTCGGAATGAAAAGCAAAGAATCGCGAATAATTCAAAGGCGGCTGCGCAGTTCGTATGCCACTTCCATCATCAGTATTTCGTTGGTGTTGTGCTTGTTAGGCACGATTGGCATCCTCATGTTAACCACCCAACGCATCAGCAAATTCGTGATGGAAAATGTCGGTTTTTCGGTTTTTTTGACAGACCAGATGAAAGAAGCCGACATATATCAATTGCAAAAAACGTTGGACGCCGCGCCTTACGTGCGCTCTACGAAATATATCAACAAAGACGAGGCAGCCAAAGATTTCAGCACGGAATTTGGCGAGGATTTCATCGGTTTTCTGGGCTACAATCCATTGCTGGCGTCCATTGACCTGAAATTGGACGCCCGCTATGCCAACAACGACAGCATCGCCGCCATTGAGCAAGGTTTGCTGAAATATTCAGGTGTGAAAGAAGTGGCATACCAACGAACGATGATTCACGCCATCAATGATAATATGCAAAAAATCAGTCTGTTTGTATTTGCATTCAGCGTCTTGCTGTTTATTATTGCCATTGCGCTTATCAACAACACCATCCGCTTGTCGGTGTATGCGCGACGGCTATCCATCCGCACCATGCAGTTGGTAGGCGCCACCAACACCTTCATTCGCCGTCCTTTTCTGTTGCGCAGCGCCCTGCACGGCATTTGCAGTGCATTTATCGCTTCGGCAATATTAGTTGCCGCGCTCTATTGGGCGCAAGGACAGATGGAAAATATCATCAGCGTGAAGGATATGCAAATTGTGGGCGGGTTGTTTCTCATTGTGTTCATTCTGGGCGTCACTCTCAGTTGGATTTCCACCTTCTTTGCGGTGAACAAATATTTGAAAATAAGAACAGATAAACTGTATAGCGAATAGTAAACATTAAACAGACAGATAAAATTAACAATATGGCAGACAAAAAAGCAAACGAAAAAATAGACTTTCCGATTTGGAAAGACAATTACAAGTACATTCTGGCAGGGGTTGGCATCTTGGTCATCGGTTTTTTACTGATGGCGGGCGGTAAATCCACCGACCCCAACGTATTTAATCCGGAAATATTCAGTTTTAGACGCATCACCCTTGCGCCCATCGTGGTAGTAGGCGGTTTTGTATTCATCATTTGGGCAATCATGAGAAAGCCCAAGTCATCATCAGTGGAAAATAAAAATGAGTGATTTTAGCGAACAGGAAATCATCCGTCGAAATTCCCTCTCGGAACTTCGGAAATTGGGAATAGAGCCGTATCCGGCAGCAGAATATCCGGTAAATACCACAACGGCAGATATTTTGCAAAATTTCAGTCCCGAAAAAGGCGACTATCAAGACGTTTGCCTTGCTGGACGCATCATGGCACGCCGTATCATGGGCAGTGCATCGTTCATGGAATTGCAAGACGCTTCGGGACGCATCCAACTGTACATCAAACGCGACGACATCTGTCCCGACGAGGACAAAACGCTGTACAACACCGTATTCAAACGGCTGTTGGACATAGGCGACATCATCGGCGTGAAAGGCTACGTATTTGTCACCCAGATGGGCGAAACATCCGTACACGTGCGTGAACTGACCGTTCTCAGCAAGTCGTTGCGCGTATTGCCCATCGTGAAAGAGAAGGACGGACAAGTGTTCGACGCCTTTACCGACCCCGAACAACGTTACCGGATGCGCTATGTTGACCTGTTGGTGAACCCGCAGGTGAAGGAAACTTTCCTGCAACGGACACAGGTTATCAATACCATGCGCGGTTTTTTCAACACCAAGGGCTACATCGAGGTGGATACGCCTGTTTTGCAATCCATCCCCGGCGGGGCTTCCGCACGTCCTTTCATCACCCATCACAACGCATTGGACATACCGCTGTACCTGCGCATTGCCAATGAATTGTATCTCAAACGCCTGATTGTAGGCGGATTTGACGGCGTTTACGAATTTTCGCGCAATTTCCGCAACGAAGGCATGGATCGCACGCACAATCCCGAATTCACCGTGATGGAAATTTACATCGCCTACAAGGATTACAACTGGATGATGAATTTCACCGAAGAGATGATTGAGCAGGTTGCACTGGCTTTGCACGGCGTCACCAAGGTGCAGTCGGGCGAACGGGAACTTGATTTCAAGCGTCCGTTCCAGCGCCTGCCGATGCTCGAAGCCATCAAGCAATATGCGGGTGTGGACGTGTCAGGCATGAACGAAGAGCAACTGCGCGCCACCTGCAAGCAACTGAACGTCGAAATAGACGACACGATGGGCAAAGGCAAGTTGATTGACGCCATTTTCGGCGAAAAATGCGAGGAACACCTCATTCAGCCCACTTTCATCACCGATTATCCCATTGAAATGTCGCCCCTGTGCAAACGTCACCGCAGCAATCCCGAACTGACAGAGCGTTTCGAACTATTCGTCAACGGAAAAGAGTTGTGCAACGCCTATTCCGAACTGAACGACCCCATCGATCAGTTGGAACGCTTTCAAGACCAACTGCGCCTCAGCGAAAAAGGCGACGACGAGGCAATGTTCATCGACATGGACTTTGTACGCGCCCTTGAATACGGTATGCCGCCCACTTCGGGCATGGGCATCGGCGTTGACCGCTTGGTAATGCTGATGACCAACCAGACCACCATACAGGAAGTGCTGCTTTTCCCGCAAATGAAGCCGGAAAAAAAGCCCCAGACAGACGCCGTTGAGGACTATGTGGCAGCCGGTATTCCGATAGAATGGGTTGCCCCCTTGCAACAATTGGGTTTTCAGACCGTAGAAAGCCTGAAAACCGCAGCGGCAGGCAAACTTTTCAACGACCTCTGCGGATATAACAAGAAAAACAAGTTGGGATTGAAAAATCCGACGCCGGAAGAGGTAAAGACTTGGGTGGAATAATTTGTAAGCCGATAGCCATGAAAGTAAAGATTTTATTAGGATTTATGCTTTGTGTTTTGTCTGTAACTACTCAGGCTCAGACATTTAAAGACCGCCTTTTCTTTGGCGGTAACTTCGGTCTGATGATAGGTCAGTTTACCGATATTGAACTGTCGCCGCACGTGGGTTATTACATCACCAATCGCTGGGCGGCAGGCGTAGGAATCACCTACGAATACTACAACAATAAGTACCATTTTCAGGATCCTTATCCGCCCTACGGCTTTGAACGCTATGAAAGTCATATCTATGGCGGACGTTTATTCACCAATTACGTCCTTGTCAACAATGTGAACGATTATATTCCCTTAGGGCTGAATTTCAGGATTTTCGCTCATGCGGAATATGAAATGCTGGCTTACGAAAAGGGCTTTTTCAGGTATGGCGACCAAGGAAGGCAACTCATCAACAGTTTCCTCGTGGGAGGCGGGTTTCGCTTTCCGATGGGAAAACGTTCGAGCATGAATCTGACACTTTTGTGGAAATTAAATTCAAACGATTTTTTGAGCGATATTTACGGTTCCGGACCTGTCATCAGAATAGGATACAATTTTTAAGCCTTTTGCCGGAGAAAAAACGCTTTTTGTCGGGAATGTGATTGTGTTGACCGAAAAAAAGCGATACCAACGCCCCCTTTACTTCTCGGAATAAGGGTCAAAAACTTGTAATCCCCGAATATGGTGAAAATCTTTCACGTTGTGCGACACCAATTCAAAACCGTGAACAAGAGCGGTGGCGGCAATAATAGCATCAGGCAGTTTTATCTTATACAGCCGACGTATTTCAATCGTTTTATCTACAATATCGTCATCCATAGCAAAGATGTTGGAATAATTCACAAAATCAATTAAATCCTGTTCTACTCTTGAAAAACCGAGTAATTCTATCTTATTGATAACCGATAAATTAATTTCAACGTCAATTATTTCAAAAATGATTCTTTTTACATTTGCAGGAAAGTTATTCCCCATAAAATCAAGGATAACATTGGTATCTAAAAGGTATCTCGTTCCCATTCGTTACGCATTTGAATCAATTCCTTTTGCAATTCCTCTGTTCTTTCCTGCGAAAGACAACCTGAAAATCGCTCCGAAAGTTTTTGTTTCGGAGGAGTGACAACACTGTTTGTTTTGACAATCCTAAGCAAATGAATACGTTCCAAATTATCCAGAAAACCGAACGCCGCATTATCCTTTATTTCTACTGTTACTGTCTGCATAATATGCCCATATTTAACAGTACAAATGTACAGAGGTTTTTCCGAAAAACCAAAATTCTTTGAAAATATTTTGATGAACAAACTCCAACAGAAAAATTGAACCTGCGAATGTTTCCTCATTCTCCCACATTTGCGCTGAAAAAGGGCAAGCCTTTTTCTATGTATTTGCGGTATTTGGCTGTGCCGCGCCAAAAGCAGATTTCATCCAGAAGGCGAATTTCGGCTTCTTTGCGGGTGATATTCCACACATTGGCGAAATATTTTGAAAGATAATCGGCAACCTTTTCAGCAAAAGCATCGCGAAAGGTAAAGAGATTGGGCGTTTCTGTCTTTATAAAGGCGGTAGTCCACAGAATAATATGCTTGGCGATTACGCCGTCGGGGGTTACCATTTGTCGCCATGCCCTGTAAATTTTTTCGGGGTTTTGCGGGTCGGAATAGAATCCGCCATATTGCTCTACCACTTTGTTGGTGATAAAAGGCGTATATTTTGCCGCAAAGAGTTGGGGTGTTGTCATTTTTTCTTCATTTATTGATTGATTCGTTTCTGCACTAACCGCAGTTCTGCCTGCCGCAACCATACGGCAGCGGCAGCCAATATCCATCTGACAATCAGCATACACCACACGCTTGCGCCTACGGAATACAGAATTGAAACGTCTTCTAAGTTGCTGTGTGATATGGCAATATGATGATTAAGCAAATCTGCGTCTTTTTGGCTTATTTTACCCTGTTCGGTTTCTTCAATCATCACTGCCGCGCCGTAAGCCAGCCCCAAGGTGTTGGCAACAATCCACAGGAAAGAGGTTTTGGCGGGCAAGCCGAAAACTTTTAACACCGGACGGAATAATTTTGACAGCCAACGGATAATGCCAAATTCAGCCAACAGTTTTTGCATCATGTTCAGGGTGAGGATAATCAGCGTCATTTTAATGACTAATTTGCCTGTCGCGATGAGCCAGTTGTACGCCACATCCTTCAAGGATACGCCTGACGCATCCGCCATGGCAGCATCGCTCACCGCTTCGGCGGGAAGCACCCAGTTGAGCAGCAATGCCGACGCCAACGCGGCGACGGTGCGCAGCAACACCATCCTCACCGCCGACGAACCGGTTTTCTTCTGCACGGCGGTTTCTATCAGCATATTATGGGTGCAAAGGCACATTACCGCCAGAATGGTGATAGACCGCAGGCTGAGGTCGAGCGTGGTAATCACTGCTATTGCCGAATAAATATTGACAAAATAAGACG
>JAISKR010000351.1 GCA_031260845.1 Bacteroidales bacterium | reverse complement strand
CGCTTCGGTGTTTCCTCGTTCCAAAAAAGATTCGTTACTTGCGCTATCCAACTTTCATTGGTAGTCCAGTTGGTGGTATCGGTTACGCCGAGCACTTCGGCATTAGTCTTTCCCGTTGTGGCAGAAGGCTGCCGCAGGAAAGCGCGAAGCGCGGCTTTGTCGGAGGGATGATACAAACTGTTGCCATTTACGCTTGCCAAGTAAGTAGCCACCACTGTGGCAGGATAACCTGAACCGGAGATAATGTCGTCGTTGGTAATGTCCACCGTGTAAGCGCCTGCTGTGAGGAATTTGAATTTCCCGTTTCCCAGATTGTTGTAATCCGTACCAGAAGCATCGCTGCCGTTTTTTCTTACATCAAAATTTGTATTGACGCCATTGAATACATCATCCACTGTAACCTCATTACCTAATATCGCAGTTTCTGCCGCTAAGATTTGAGTGCCCAAAAACATATCACCGGATGCTCCCTTGTCGGAAGCAGCCTTCAAATCGGCTAAGGAAATGGCGTTGCCGTAACAGTACAATCTAGATAATGCCAGAATATTGTTCAGATTCAAAGCAGTGAGATGATTGTACTCACAGTGCAATTTCAGCGCCCCCGTACTATTGCTGACATCCAAAGTGGTCAGTCGATTGCCGCCACACTTCAATTCCTCCAAATACGCCGTATTATTGCTGACATCCAAAGTGGTCAATCGATTGTTGGAGCAATCCAATTTCATCAAAAAGTCATTAGTGGTGACATCCAAAACGGTCAAGCGATTGTAGGCACAATACAAGTATTGCAACGCCGAATTCTCGCTGAAGACATTCAAAGCGGTCAGATAATTTTCTTCACACTCCAAATAATACAACTCCGGATTATTGCTGACGTCCAAAACGGTCAGTTGATTTTTGCTACAACGCAAGTCCGTCAACTCCGTATTATTGCTGACATTCAAAGCGGTCAGTTGATTTTCGCTACACTCCAAATATTCCAACTCCGTATTCTTGCTGACATCCAAAACGGTAAGTTGATTGCCGCCACAACTCAATCTCTCCAACTTCGTATTATTGCTGACATTCAATGCGGTCAGTTGATTGTTGGAACACAACAATTCAGTCAACTCCGAATTATTGCTGACATTCAAAGCGGTAAGTTGGTGACCGCCACACTCCAAATATTCCAACGCCGAACATCCTGACAAATCTAAACTACCGGCAAGGGCAAATCCCAATTCCACCCAAGATATCTCCGTTAATCGTTTCGGTGTTATCTCGCCCCATGTAAGCCCAATTACTTGCGTTATCCAATTTTCATTGGTAGGAAAAGTCCAGTTGGTGGTATCTACGCCGAACTTGTCGGCATTAGTCATTCCCGGTGTGGCGGAAGGTTGCCTCAGGAAAGCGCGAAGTGCGGTTTTATCGTCTTCGTGATAGGGTTGTGCTGTTGCACTGTACCAGCCTGCAAAAAGCAGCAGACAAAGCATAAAAGGGAAAATCTTTTTCATTTGTTTTTCAGTTTTAATTTTTAATTGATACTTAATTTATTGTTATACATTGCAATACGGTTTTGAAACTTGACATTTAACCATTAAAAATGGTTGAATTGAATAATTTTGGTGCAAATATAAAAATAATTTTAATAGGTTGTATCTTTTTGATGCAAATATGACAAAAAAAAACGCGAATATATAATTATTTTTTTTTGACTATCCACAATCCTCTGGGATTAAATACAGATGCGAAACGCCACTCTGTGAAATTGGTGCTGCGATTGCGAATTTCAATGAAAAACCTTTACTTTGTACTTTCGTTTATCTAAGGCAATGAAAAACCTTTTTGCTGTTTTTTGTTGGTTGATGGTCGTTTGCGGGAGTTTGTCCGCGCAATCGCCGATGGCGTCGGGCGAGTGGTACAGAATGTTCATCACGCAGGACGGCATTTACCGCATCACCTACGAAGAATTGCTCAACCTTGGGCTGAGCAATCCCGCCAATGTGCGCATTTACGGTGCGGGCGGAGCCATGTTGCCCGAAATGGCAGGAAGCGTGGAAAAAGGTTTGCAGGAAATCCCTGTCAGGATGGTGTGCAAGACCGCCGGCGTGTTTGCCGCCGGCGATTATATCCTGTTCTACGGACAGGGTACTGTCGTGTGGCGTTACAACAAGACTTTGCAGAAATTTGAACATTCTTTGCACCTGTGGGACAAGCGTTCGGTCTGTTTTATCACTTCCGGCACGGGCGGAAAGCGCATCACAGCCGACGTCGCCTCTGCATCGGCTGTCAACCGCGAAGTATTTACTTTTGACGAGCATCTTGTGCAGGAAGAGGAACTGAGCAACATTATCAACTCGGGGCGTTTTTGGTATGGCGCGTATTTCGGGACTGCGCCGCAAATCGTCTCTTTCACCGTGCCTGATTTGGCGCCTGACGCCACCGCCCTTGTGGATGGCGCCGTATTGACGCACAGCAGAAGCAACCCCATGATGGACGTCCGTTACAATAGCCAAACCGTAGGAAACGTCGCCCTGTCCGCCTATCACGATGAATATGCGGTGGAAGACGCTTTCACGGCAACTATCCATGCCGCGTCCAATCCGGTTTCCATTGAGTTGAGCCTGAACAAAAACGGCGGTAGCGCCGACGTCTGGTTGGATTACCTGCGGTTGTCCGTGCGCAGAAAGTTAAATTTCTCGTCGTCGCCTTTGTTTTTCAGGGATACACAGTCCGTCGGTGCGGGAAACATTGCGCGTTTCAGCATCAGCAATTCTTCTTCCGACGTGCAGGTGTGGGACGTCAGCGATATGTACAATGTCAGACAAATGAATACGGGTTTGTCAGGCAGTACGCTTTCTTTTGAAGCCGAAACGGATACGCTGCGCGAATTTGTTGCCTTTCGCCTGTCGGATGGACTTCTCAAACCCGATATTCAAAAAGAACGGCTGCCCAACCAAAACCTTCACGGCATGGATGCGGATATGTTGATAGTCACCAACGCCGCTTTCACAGACGCTGCAAAGGAATTAGCCGAACTGCACCGTCAGAATGACGGGCTGACGGTGGAAACCGTTACCGATGAACAGGTGTATAATGAGTTTTCGGGGGGCAAGCAAGACCCTGCTGCCATTCGCAACTTTGCCAAAACGGTGTATGAGCAGTCGCACCGCCTCAAATACCTGCTGTTGGTGGGCGACGGCTCATTCGACAACAAATCCAACCTGACAGGCAAGGTAAACAGCAACTATATCGTCACGTATCAATCCGTTGAATCGCTGCACAATACCCAGTCTTACGTGTCCGACGATTATTTCGGCATTCTGGACGACGGCGCAGGCATCCTTGGCGGGAATCTCAATATCGGCGTGGGACGTTTGCCGGTGCAGACTGCCGAAGAGGCACAGAATGTGGTCAACAAGATACGGCAGTACATGAAAACGCCTGCCACCGGCGACTGGGCTAACCTGATGGCGCTGCTTGCCGACGACGAAGACCAGAATATACACAGCGAGCAGTCGGACAGCATTGCCGAATACCTGCGTGTGTCGCAGCCGCAATACACCGTCGAAAAACTCTATTTGGACGCTTTCCGGCAAACGCCGACCGCCGACGGACACCGTTACCCCGAAGTGACGGAACGGCTGAACGAGATACTGAACAACGGCTGCTTCGTGGTCAATTATATCGGTCACGGCAACGCTTCCGGCTTGTCGGAAGAGCGAGTGGTGAACGCCACTTTGATTGACAGTTGGAAAAACAGGATATGTCCGCTTTTCGTGGTGGCAACCTGCGAATTTGGGCGGTACGACGACTATCAGCGAGTCACCGCAGGCGAAAAGACGCTTCTCAACCCCAAAGGCGGCAGCATAGCCTTGCTCACCAGCACCCGTCTGGTCTATTCCAGCCTGAATTTCCAGTTGAGCAAAAACTTTTTCAGGGCGCTGTTCGCAACGCCTTTTGACGGAAGCACTTACCGGATTGGCGATTTTGTGCGGCTGAGCAAAAACGCTTCCGGCGCAAGCGTAAACAAACTATGCTTCACGCTCTTGGGCGACCCTGCCTTGCGCCTGCCCATCCCGTCCAACAAGGTGCGCACGCTATCCGTCAACGGAAACCCAATGAATGACGCGGATACGCTCAGAGCCAATGCGAATGTTACCCTTCGCGCCGAAGTAACCAACCGCGCAGGTCAGCGCCTGACCGATTTTAACGGCGTTGCACAAATAACAGTATTTGACAAAGCCCGCGAAACAAGCACTTTGGATAACGACCACAACGCGCTGCCGATGCAGTTTACGGTGCAAACGTCCGTGCTCTACCGCGGCAAGGCAACCGTCAGCAACGGCATATTGGAAGCCACTTTCATCATGCCTCGCGACATCAATTATCAGTACGGGACAGGCAAAATCAGTTATTTCGCGTGGTCAGACCAAACCCAAGCCGCCGGAGGCGACACGATAACGGTAGGCGGCTCGGTTGCTGCCATTGAGGATTACGCAGGTCCCGAAATACGCCTTTTCATGAACGATACGCTGTTCCGCGACGGCGGCATCAC
>JAISKR010000310.1 GCA_031260845.1 Bacteroidales bacterium | reverse complement strand
AAGGTCAGGATCAGCCAACACATCGGCTTCGGGAAGCGGGAATAACCAGAAATGTTCATCTACCGGAGCATCAAGCACGTCGTTTACTCTTTTAGTGCGTACAAGGTCGTACCAACGGTGTGGCTCGAAGGCAAATTCAATGCGGCGTTCATCTTCAATCGCCTGTAACACAGACGGCGCATCGTTTGCACCCGAATAGGCGGCAATATCAGCGCGGTCGCGCACAGCGTTGAGGTCGGCAATAGCGCCGGTCAAATCGGGCGATGCTTTCTTTGCACGCGCTTCGGCACGGATAAGGTACAACTCTGCCACGCGGATAAGAAACACAGGGTCCAAGCCGGTTCTGTTTAACTGAGCGTTATATACCTGTCCGGTGTTTGAGGTAGCAATGAGCGCACTACGGCTGCCGGCAAGGGCTGGGTTGTTGAGAATGTTAACGATTTCAGCCGTGGGGCGGTATTCAAAGGAACCGCCGAATTGTGTCGGGTACCAACCCGTCACGCGGTTTTGGTCGCTTGCCGAGAAAGTCAACTCAAACACCGATTCCTTGGTCAGGTAGGGTGCGGTGAAAAAACTGCTATACGGCTTCACCAATTCATACTTGGCGGTGTTGGCTAACACCTGCGAAGCATACGTTTCTGCCTCCGCCCATTGTCCGGCGTAGAGATGAACGCGAGCGCGAAGGGCGCGTGCCGCTGATTTTTGAGCGCGATTGCGTGTAGCAGCGTCGTCGTCGGGCAGCAGACTTTCGGCTTCCGTGAGGTCGGCGATTGCCTGCGCGTAGGTTTCCGCCTGCGTACTCCGTTTGACGCCTTTGATGACGTTCAGTCCGGTGGTAGGGCTGGTTTGGATTTGCACGCCACCCCAGCCGCGAGCCAGTTCAAAATAGCCGTAAGCGCGTCCGAAATAGGCTTCGCCAAGCAATTGCTTCTTTTCGGCTTCGCCCAAAGCAGGGTCGGTTACTTTGCCAATGTCCGAAATCACCCAGTTGGCACGGTTGATTAAACTGTACAAACCTTGATATACGGGCACAGTTACCTGATTATTGGTCGGATAGGCGTTGTTGTCCAATTGTTGGTATTGGGTGAGCGAGCCGGAAAACTCAACATTATCGCCGGGCATCGTGCCCAACAGATGGATGCTGCCGCCCCCGAAATTCAACGATTTCAATTGTGCATAAACCCCGATAACGGCGCCGCGTGCGGTTTTGGCATCGGATATGGCGTTGTCTGCCACGATGGAACCTGTCGGTTGCAGGTCTAAAAAATCTTCGCAGGAAGCGACAGATAAAACACTTGCCACAAGCGAAAGACCGACAATGGTATTTTTGATACTTTTCATTTTTTGAATGCTTTTCATTTTTAATATTTTTTAAATTGTTTATAACGTAACATTAAGGATGACTTGAAAGGTGCGCGGTTGCGGCACAGCAGCCCAGTCATAACCCGCCGTATTTTGATTGGTACTCTGGGCGCTCACTTCGGGGTCAAGCCCTTTGTAAGGGGTTAGCGTCCACAGATTCGACGCCGACACGCCCACCTTGATGCGCTGTACTCCCACTTTGGAAGCCCAGTCCTTGGGAATAGAATAACTCAACGAGACGTCTCTCAGCCGAAGGTACGAAGCATCTTCGAGGAAGCGCGTGCTGCGGCGGTTCACTATCCCCTGGTAATTGTTCGCCGAGCCGCCGTTGACGTTGGGGTCGCCGTTGTAGAGCGTCAGCCTTGGTATGTCGGTAACGTCGCCGGGCTTCTGCCAACGGTCAAGTTGGCGCGGAATGAAACCTATGTTCGCCGCACCGCCATGAACAAGGAAATAATCCTTCATGTTCATGATGCTGTTGCCCTTCGAGAAATAGAAGAAGAAACCGAAATCCAAGTTTTTATAGGTCAGGTTGTTGGTCAGTCCGCCCGAATACTTTGGCAGGGCGTTACCAATCACCTGACGGTCGGCGTCGGTCAAACCGTCTATACCGTCAGCGTCTTCGTAAACGGAATTGCCGGTCTGAGGGTCAACGTACAACTCGCGGAACAAATAGAACGAATTAACGGCATATCCCTGCCGCAGTATAGACGTGTTCCTGCCCGAAGCGCCCTGACTGATTTCCTGAGGAATCTTTTCTATCTTATTTTTATTGAAAGAGATATTAAATTCGGTTGTCCATTTAAAATCACTTCCGGTGATATTGGTGGAACGTGCTGATATTTCCAATCCCTTGTTGCTCATCTCGCCGTAGTTTTGGGTGTAGGAACTGAAACCCGACCGCGAAGGCACCGGCACAGCAAGCAACATATTGTAAGTATATTTGTTATAGACGTCAACACCAATATCCAAGCGATTTTTGAACAGCGAAAACTCCACGCCCACGTCTGTTTGACGGGTTGTTTCCCATGTCAGGTCGGGGTTGGCAAGACTTGAAGGCGAAGTTCCCGGTATTCCCAGATAGGTAGCATTGGCGCTCCACAGTCCCAAGGCGGCATAACTCCCGATGCCGTTCTGGTTGCCCGAATAACCGTAACTTCCGCGAAATTTCAGTGCGTCGAAGAAGTTCAGATTTTTGATGAAATCTTCCTGACCGGCATTCCACGTAACGCCTCCTGCGGGGAAATAGCCCCAGCGGACATTTTTGCCGAAACGCGAAGAGCCGTCAGCGCGAAAACTAAAATCCAAGGTATATTTACTATTATAGGTATATCCTGCTTTGCCGAAAAACGACACTAAGCGGCTCTCCGAATTGCTGCTGGTTCCGGAAGTCACGGCGCCCGCCGATACTTCCTTCACCACATTGGTGGAATATCCCACTCCCGTGGCAGTAGATGCGTGCAACCGCTCCCCCTTGACGGTGTTTCCGACAAACACGCTGACGTCGTGCTTCCGACCAAAGGTTTTTGCAAAAGTGAGCAACTGCTCCGCCGTGTAAATCGACGAAGTGTTGCTGTTAACCGTGGCGTAGGCATCGTTGTTAGCACGTGTGCTGATAATGCTGTTGACAAAAATTCGCTGGTCGTTGTTGGTATAGTCCAAACTATAACTGCTGCGGAATTTCAATGAGGGAAGGAAGGCATATTCCCCATACACATTGGCAATGGTGCGCCACGTCACCGCGTTGTTGTCAATATGGTCAATCAGCGCCTGATGGTTGTTGAAAGTGGCATGACGCAGATAACCTCCATTGTCGTCATAAACAGGCAAATAAGAGCGTGGGAAGATGGCTGAATTGATTACACCGCCCGGGTCGTTGTCGCTGCTGCTCACTAAACGGTAAGAGCGGGCGAGGTTGATACTCGTGCCCACTTTGAGCCGAGAGGCTATCTGATTGTCGTAATTGATTCTTCCGGAAAAGCGCGTAAAATAAGACGGGCGGACAATCGCCTCCTGATCGGTGTAACCCAAACTGACGAAATGGGAACTGTTGGCATTACCGCCCTGCACAGACACCTGATAGTCCTGCGAATGTGCTACACGAAACAAATCGCTGATACGGTCGTAGTTGTTTTGCGATTCTACTTCGGGGCGCGAAAAATCGGGCACAGTGGCTCCGGCGCCGTCTGTCTTGGTGTGCGGATACAAACGGTTCCAATCGACAGGTTTTGTCCTTGTCAGGTAGGAAGCCAAATCCTCACCGAAGTCGGCAGCGGTGTTTGTCCACGATTCGTTGAACAACCGGGCTGTTTCCTGTCCGGTGGCAGCCTCAAACTTCTTGGGTGCGTCCGCCCATCCATGCGTGGCGATGACGTTGATGCGCGAAGCGGTGTTCAACTTGCCGCGTTTGGTGGTGATTACCACTACACCGTTTGCACCCTGCGAACCATAAATGGCGGTAGCATTGGCGTCTTTCAGTATGGAAATGTTCTCAATGTCGGCAGGATTCAAATCAGCCAGCGCGTTGGACAGCAGGTTGCCGCCTCCGCCCGTTACAGGCAAAGCAGTAGATATGAACACTCCGTCCACCACGTAGAGCGGTTCCACACTTCCGTTGATGGAATTGTTACCGCGCACAAGGAACGACACACCGCCGCCCGGCTGACCGCTGGTGGCAGTTACGTGCACTCCCGACGCTTTTCCTTGCAACAGCCGCGTCACATCGGGGTCCGGCAGGTGTGCAATATCATCCGTAAAATTAATCGTAGTGATAGCACCGCTGATAGCCTTACGCTGTTGAGAGGTGTAACCGGTAACTACTACCTGTTCAAGGAAATTGAGGTTTTCGCTCAGCGGCACCACAACCGGTTCCGAAAGGTCATATACTTCTATTTCCTGCGTGGTGTAACCGACAAAACTAACAGACACGGTGACAGGCAGTTCACCGGTTGTCTTGATAGAAAAATCGCCGTTGACGTCGGTAACAGCGCCGTTGGTCGTACCCTTTTGAAATATGGTAACGCCGATAACAGGCTCACTCGACTTACCATCCACTACTCTGCCCTTAATTACATTTTGGGCATACGTGAACGCAACAGAACTGAACAATATGCCCAGTAACAGGATAAAACGCTTCCCCGAAACAGGGAATAATTTTCTTTTTTTGATATATTTATATTGTGTCATAAAAATTTTAATTATAATTATTAATTGATTATTCTTCACACATCCGAATTGCCATGAAGACATTCGTTCCGTATGAAATGATTTAAAATACTATGTATATGGTGGTTTTTATACGACTGAACATTTAGCCAGCGTAAAAATAAAAAAACCGAAAAAAATGATTTGGGGAAAGAGGTTGTCAGCAACAACAGCAACAACAGAGGCACATTCGTGCGGAAATAGTAGTAGAGAAGAGTTGAGAGAGTAACGAAAAGGCATTAGCCGGAGAACTTGCATTTGCTCCGCTCCCGCGGTATCTACGGCGATACCGTTGTCCGATAAGAAAATTACTATTGTTCATAAACTTTAAATTTTAATTATGATTTAACGCTGCAAAGATAGAAGGTCTTATTTCGTCAAAAAATAGCATAAATGTGGTATTTTTACACAAAAATTGCTCGAATATCATTTAAAATACAGATTATCTGTATTTTAAATATTTTAATAAATATACACTTTTGAATTTCACTAATTTTCGCAAACCTACGAAAGTTTCGTAGATCTACGAAACTTTCGTAGGTAACCCAAAACGCTGTATAACAACCGGATAACTATTGATTCACAACTGAAAACTTGTATTTTCCACTACCCACTTTCACCATCACTGCGTTTTTTTCCGGCGATAAAACAGTAACTCCGGTAGCCTCGCTTAGTTTTTTGTCGCTTTCGCTGACTTTATCGGCATTTTGGGATGGAATACGGACAGTTGCGGTGGTGTTGGGCGGAACAACGACTTCGAGCGTAAATACTTGATTCTGTTTGCGCCATTGTACCGATATATCACCATAAGTGGTGCTGTGAGTGGCTTTCACCCATTCCACCCTGTCCTCATCGGTTGCGCCGGGGCGAATCAAAAAATGTTTGAAGCCCGGTGTTTCAGGGTCAACCTGAATACCTGCAAGCCCATTGATAAACCACGAACCCACCGACAAATAGGATGAATGAACCTGAGAACCGCTGGTACCGTTGCTATCCCATGCTTCCGGAATGGTTGTCAACCCTTTTGACAGGAAATACCCGTAACTTGGATGCTCTGTTTGCAAAAGGGCATGACAAATAAGGTCGTCGCGCCCGGCGGCTGTGAGATGCTTGTATTGAAGATAAGAGCCAAGAACGCCTGTGGTGATATGTCCGCTACGCGCCATCGTAATATTCCTTTCAAGGGCGGCTTCGATTTTCGGACGAACGTCTTCCGGCGGCAACCCAATCAGCAAAGGAACCGAATAACAGGTTTGTTCCCTCATATCGGCATAAACACCGGTTTTCGGGTTGTAAAATTCTTTGTGCACGGATTTCTTTAAATCATTGGCAAGTTGTGTGAATTTTTCGGCGTCCGCAGGCTTGTCAAGTGCGGCGGCAATGCGCGACGCCGTTTGCAAACTGTAAATCACGTAGCAGTTGCTGAAAAACTGGCGAAAACGGAACGGAATAGGACGCCCATCCTGTGGCGGGTCAATATCCAACGAGGTGATCCAGTCGCCAATATCGCTCCACATTTCGTTTTCAAGAATAGGAAGAACTTTATTCGGATCGTTCTCAATATGAGATTGAAGCAAGGATAGATTTCTCGTCATCATGTCATAATTTTCTTCAAGAATGCGCTTATCACCATAGTGAATATAAAGTTGCCACGGAAGCGTTGCGCAGACAAGTCCCCACGCCGGACCGCCCCCACCCCATGTTGTAGGCGCTGTGTTGGGTAACACATTGTCCTTTGTCAGCACATCCCGCCAGTCGCCGAGCCATTTACGAAATATGGCAGCTTGGTCGAAGTTATAAATGCCACATTCCACGGATGCTTGTCCTTCGGCGCCATAGCCCATGCGTTCGCGATGCGGACAGTCCACAATGTAGCCGCCGAGCGTAAGACATTCGTAGGTATAGCGAACAGTAGAATATATACGGTTCAAAAGTTCATTTGAAGACGTAAAAGTGGCGGCATCCGCATAATTGGTGCGAATCAACTTTGCAGTGATTTGTTCAAGCGGTGGCAGTTTTTCCAATCCGTTGATAGTGAGCCATCTAAAACTACGATAATTGAACCGGTTTTCAAAAACATCACCTCCTGTGCGTCCGCTTAGTGTGATGACGTCTTTCTGCGAAAAATTGGAAGGAATGGTATCGTTGTCATTGTCATTATAGCGTAAAGTCACGGTTTCACCGGCTTTGCCCGTGAGCGGAATATGTATCCACCCATTGTAAACTTTTCCCATATCCACCCGCCATTGCCGGTCGCCGATTTTTTTTGCCGACACGGGATGAAATGTCCGAACAACATGATTAGGCTCTACTAAATGCGGTGAGAGTGTCACCTGTCCGGCTTCAACGACCGACGCGGGTTTCCACGCAGAATCATCAAAACCGGCAGTGTTCCAATCGGGAATATCAAGGCGGGCGTCGTAGGCTTCGCCACCGAAATTGAAGTAAGACCAAGGTCCTGTTTTCGAGAAAGAACTGGGGTGTGTTTTCCACGATTTGTCGGTGGTCACTCTGAGCGTGCCCTTGGGGTCGGCAAGTACCGCCTTCACAGCAGGACCATGTTGAAGTTGAATGGTCTTGCCTTTTTCGCCGGTATCCAACCAATCGGTAAATCCCGACCAGCCGTGTCCAATCCAGATTCCAACACTATTGCGTCCTGCGCGTAACAGTTTCGTGACGTCGTAAGTGCGGTAAAAAACGCGGGTGGCAAGGTTGCTTATCGCAGGTGCGAGCACATCGTCGCCGACACGCTGTCCGTTGATGTACAATTCGTGATAGCCGAACGACGCGAGATGCACAACCACTTGTGCCGGAACGGTTTCCAAAGTGAATGTTTTGCGCAACCACGGTGCGTTACGCGATGGGCTTTCGTCCGGTTGCGTGACGCCATTCACCGGCTGCCCTATCCACAATGCATCTTTCCAATCTTCAACATTCGGCTGTCCCATTGTCCATTTCGCAGGCACACTCCATGGCGACACTTTATTATCCTGATCCCATGTACGTACCTTCCAAAAATAAGTGGCGCCGGGCACAAGCGCAGTATTGATGCGCACAATCGGGCTTTGCGTATCGCCTTCAACACGCTCGCTGTCAAAAACATCGCCACGGTTAATTTTGAGCAGATCGGGTGAACTTGCGATAAGAACTTGCCAAGCCATTTGACGTTGATTGCGAGAAGCCGGATTGGCGGCACGAAGCGACCAACTCAAAAGAGGTTGATTCGTTTCAATACCCAACGGCTCAACGAGGTGTTCGCACCGCAGATTGGCAGGCGTGAGTTGAGCATAAGCGGGCGTGATGGCACAAACGACCATCAAGGAACTGACCATGAGCGTTACGCTCCTGAATAATGACATTGCTTTCATAGAGATATTATTAATGATGGTGGAAAAACACCACAAATATATGCCAAATTAGTGTTTCAACAAAATTTTGGCGATATTATCGTGATAAAATCAAAAATTCTCTTTATCTTTGCTACATAAATTAAATGTATGATTAGTAGAAGAGCACTTTTAAAAGGCATCGGGGCGGCGTCAGCAGGCTTGGTGCTTCCTGTTGCCGCTTGTTCGGGCAAATCGACGGGCGATAAGACCACCATCCGCTATTGCCTGAATACCTCGACTGTCAGCGAGGGGAACAGTTTGGTCGATAGGATTGAAATCGCAGCCAAAGCCGGATACGACGGCATAGAACTGTGGGTGTCGGATGTGAAACAGTATATAGCAAACGGAAACAGCGCTGCATCGCTGAAAAACCTGCTTGATGAGCGGCATTTGAAAGTGGAAAATGCCATCGGTTTTGCAGAATGGATAGTTGACGACGACGATACCCGAAAAGCCGGTTTTGAGCAAATGGAAAGCGAAATGCGAATGTTGGCAGAAATAGGCTGCACACGTGTTGCCGCTCCGCCTGCCGGCGCCTATTCCGGCGAACTGCTCAATTTGGATATAGTTGCTCAGCGTTATCGTGCGTTGATTGAATTGGGTTTGAAAACCGGCGTGATGCCCCAACTCGAAATCTGGGGTGCATCGGACAATATGTCGCGACTGGCACAGGCTTTGTATGTGGCTTCTGCGGCAAATCACCCGCAGGCGCGTGTTTTGGCAGACGTATTTCACCTGTATCGCGGACATTCAGACTTTGACGGGTTGAATGTGCTAAGCGGCGCTGCTTGCGACATTTTCCACATCAACGACTATCCGTATGCCGCCGCACCCGAACAACTTTCGGACAGCGACCGCGTATTCCCCGGTGCAGGCGTGGCTCCCTACGATAAAATTGCGGCATGGGTGCATCAGTTGGGCGGCGAAATTGTACTGTCGCTCGAACTGTTCAATCAAGAATACTGGAAACGCAACCCGTTGGAAGTAGCCTCCGAAGGTCTGAACCGGATGAAAAAGATATTTGCATAACGACCTGCGAAAGTTTCATAGATACAATCGGATTTACTTCGCCACATTATGGCGAAGTAAATAATTTTGCAAATTTTATTTTTATCTTGATGTTCTTTTTTCATACTTTTTTTTATACCTTTGTCGAAATTAATTTAATTAAAAATTTAAACCGAAATGAAAAAACAGATTTTTTTACTTGCAAGTGGATTACTTGTAATGAGCAGTTTATCAGCGCAATGGTCGCCTAAAAGTACAGAGTGGTATTCACCGGTTCCGCCGGTAGTGAAACCGGCTAATGTTCCGGGGCAACCGCCATCAGACGCTATCATCCTCTTTGATGGCAAAGACTTGTCGAAATGGGAAACTTCCAAAGGCGAACCTGCCCCATGGAAAATATCGGGCAACGAAGTGATAATCACGAAAGGCGACATCAGAACCAAAGAGTATTTTGGCGACTGCCAGTTGCACATTGAATTTAAGTCGCCCGACCCCAAAGCCAAGTACGAAGGCTTCGAGTACAGAGGTCAAATGGCTGGCAACAGCGGTATTTTCTTGCAAAGCACCTATGAGTTGCAGGTTTTGGACGCCGATAATGTTGCAACCTATGTAAACGGCATGGTGGGCAGCATCTACAAACAAAGCGCTCCGCTTGCCAACTCCTACACCAAAAACGGAGAGTGGCAGGTATTTGACATTTACTGGAAAGCCCCAAAATTCGGAGCCGGAGACGTGCTTGAGGAACCGGCACGCATTACCGTTGTAATGAACGGTGTGTTGGTACAAAACAATTACATACTGAAAGGTGGCACGCCATACACCGGATTGCCCAGTTACACAGCACATGGGCGGCTTCCGCTAATGCTGCAAGACCACGGCTGTCCCGTTGCTTTCCGCAACATTTGGATAAGAAACCTGTAAATGCTGCAACCATGATTAATCGAAGAAATTTTATCAAGGCGTCTTCCGTGTTTGCTGCCGGCATGAGTGTATCATCCTTTCCACAACAGGCGTTTGCAAACGTGCGTGGCGCCAACGACACGATTGGCGTGGCTTTGATTGGATGCAACAGCATGGGATGGAGTGATCTGAAAGATTTTTTGCTCAACAAAGAGGTGCGTTGCCTTGCCTTGTGCGATGTGGACAACAATGTACTTCAAAGGCGTGCGGCAGAACTTGAAAAGGATCACGACATGAAAGCCGATCTATATGACGACTATCGAAAGATACTCGATCGGAAAGACGTTGACATCGTTATTATTGGTACGCCCGACCACTGGCATTGCCTGCAAATGGTGGATGCTTGCGCGGCTGGCAAAGACGTGTATGTTGAAAAACCTGCGTCCAACAGCATTGCCGAATGTGATGCCATGGTAGCGGCGGCTAAGCGATACAACCGCATTGTGCAGGTGGGGCAGCAACAACGCAGCGGCGCGGAATGGCAAGACTTGGTTGAATACATACAATCCGGTAAATTAGGCACAGTGAGCAGGGTTCACGTGTTTGCAAACTTCGATTATGCAGTGATTGTTCCTCCCGTTCCCGATACTGCCGTACCGGAAGGCGTTGATTTTGACAAATGGCTTGGTCCTGCGCCCAAAAGAGCATTCAACACAAAGCGCTATCACGGTCTTTGGCGAATGTTTTGGAACTATGGCGGCGGACTCATTACCGATTGGGGCGTACACCTCATGGATATGGGCTTGTGGGCTATGAATGTGAAAGGAATGCCGGTGAATGTGCAGTCAATCGGAAGCAATTATGCCTATCCGAACGGCGCACATGAAACGTTTGACACGATGTCGGTGAATTACCAGTTCAAAAATTTTGTGATGACTTGGGAAAATAATCCGGCAGGTACGCTTTTCGGAAAAAATTACGGATTAATTTTCCGCGGAACCAATGGTACATTGGCAGCCGACCGTGCCGACTGGGAAGTTTTTCCCGAAAATGAAAAAATACCGGCAGTCAAAGTCACTTCCACCGGAAAATCGCATAAAAATCATGTTAATAATTTTCTGGAATGTGTCAAAACCCGCAACCCGAGCACAGCCTGTACAATAGATAACGGCGCACTGTGTGCAAAATATGCGCACTTGGGCAACATAGGAGCACGTTTAGGCGGAGGAACGCTGGTTTACAATGAGCAAACCAAGAAGTTCAACAACCCTGACGCCGCTAAGTTTCTTACGCCAACTTATCGCGCTCCGTGGAAGTTTCCGGTAATAGGGTAGTCGGAAAATTTGGTAATATAATTAGTCCAGACATTGGTAGTGTAGTCGAAACGATCCGATGTTTGGACTAATTTTGTTACTTTCCTCTATATTTTTCAAATTTATTCGCCTGTGTGGAAATTGAAAATTTTCATGTATATTTGCAAGATATATAAATTATACCAAAATGAAATACAATAATCTGATATTCGTAACTATTGTAGCTGTTACAACTTGTTGCAATACAACCAGCAAATTTCAAAATATGAAAAATAATTTAAATCTTGACACTGTCCCTGTTTGTGTCGGCATTGGCACTCTTGATATTTCATTTGACTTGCCCGTGCCGCTTTTTCGTTTGGAAAATGACACACTGCCCATTGACACCCTCTTATTCGAACGACAAAAAGGAGGTATATGGCTTTTCAAAACCACACATTTACAATCATCGTTTCAACCTTACATAATGACGGGTGGTGATTCTGATGAAAATGCACACCGTCACATTAGTATGGGATTAATCAGGTTTCTACCACGCCTTACTTTTCGGGTTTTGGAAGCCAATGATTTATTTTACAGAATTGTTATTAACGAAAATACTTTTGAAACAGTTGTCATACA
>JAISKR010000280.1 GCA_031260845.1 Bacteroidales bacterium | reverse complement strand
TTTTTTAAATCGTCAGACTAATATAAATCAATTAGTTACAAAAATAACGAAAAACTTTTTGAAAAATATTTTCTTTTTATACCAAGTAGATATATAAAAAATATTTACCTTTACACCACTAAAATTTAATCGTTACGGAACTTAAAAAAAGTGATAAAGCGAATTTAGAAAAGAAGCGCGCCCTCTTCATGGAAATTGGTTTGTTGGTTGCGCTTGCGATTGTTTTTGCGGCATTTGAGTTGACATCATATCCATCTCAGGTAGATGAGAGTGTGTATCAAATGGTGCAAACAACAGCCATAGAGCAAGATTTCGTTCCGATAACTCGCCGGCAGCCACCACCACCGCCTGAACCGCCAAAAGTGGTGAATATTCTGGACATTGTAACCAATAATACTCAAGTTAGCAGTGATATAAGCATTAATGCTGACCCGGATCAAGATCAGAATCAAGGAATGGAAAATGCAAACTTTGCACAATCCGGTGTTCAGATCACAGAAGATGAGGACGATGCTCTTCCTTTGCAAATAATTGAAGATCCACCGTTGTTTAACGGTAAGTCGGCTGAGATGGGTTTTCGAGAGTATATTGCACGAAACACCAATTATCCTCCGGGCGCTGCCGAAAAAGGAATTGCAGGAATGGTTATTGTGGAATTTGTTATTGAAAAAGACGGTTCTGTTTCCAACGTAAGGATTATTCGCAGTGTGTATCCGGATTTAGATGAAGAAGCCATACGTGTAATCAAAGCGTCCCCAAAATGGACGCCGGGCAAACAACGCGGTAAGACGGTAAAGGTTAGATTCAGTTCCCAAGTTAATTTCAGATTTCGATAATTTAAAAAATTGGCTCAAAATATTACCACAGCAAAAGAAGCGGAAAAAGCCGTATTGGTCGGACTGATTTCGGCTCATCAAACGGAATCCGAAGTCGATGAATACCTGAAAGAGTTGGCATTCCTTACGGAAACAGCCGGAGGCGTGCCTGTGAAAAGATTTACCCAACGCCTCGAAGTGCCTAATCATGCTACTTTCGTAGGAAGCGGAAAATTAGCCGAAATAAAGGAATACATTACAGAGCAGGAAATCGGTCTGGTTATTTTTGACGACGACCTTAGCCCTTCGCAATTGCGGAATATTGAGCAAGAGTTGGAATGTAAGGTGCTTGACCGCACCAACCTCATTCTCGATATTTTTGCCAAACGGGCGCAGACCTCGTATGCCAAAACGCAGGTAGAATTGGCTCAATACCAGTATCTTCTTCCGCGCCTTACCCGAATGTGGACGCACTTGGAACGTCAGCAGGGCGGTATCGGTTCCCGCGGACCCGGCGAGTCGGAAATAGAAACCGACAGGCGTGTCATCCGCGAAAAAATTGCCAAACTGAAAGTGCAATTGGCGAAAATCGACAGCCAGATGACCATTCAGCGGAAAAATCGCGGCAATATTGTCCGTGTGGCGTTGGTGGGATACACCAATGTGGGCAAATCCACGCTGATGAACCTGCTGAGCAAGTCGGAAGTGTTTGCCGAAGACAAGTTGTTTGCCACGCTCGACACCACCGTTCGTAAAGTGGTCATCGACACCTTGCCCTTTCTGCTGACGGATACAGTGGGTTTCATCCGCAAACTGCCGCATCATTTAGTGGAATCGTTCAAATCGACATTAGACGAGGTGCGCGAAGCCGACATTTTGGCGCACGTGGTGGATATTTCGCATCCGCGCTTTGAGGAACAAATTGCAGTGGTCAATCAGACTTTGCATGAACTCAATGCACAGAATAAGCCTACCATTCTTATATTCAATAAAATAGACAAATACGACTACACACCGAAAGAATCGGATGACCTGACGCCGCGCACCAAGGAAAACGTCAGCCTTGAAGAGTTGCAGGAAACATGGATGGCAGCCGCCGACAAGCAACTGACCGTTTTCATCTCTGCCCTGCAAAAAGAACATATCGAGCAACTTCGGGAAATTCTTTTCCGCGAAGTGCGCCAGATTCATTCGTTGCGCTACCCTTACGAGCAGCATCCGGCGTCGTATTTTTATGAAGAAAAGGCAGACAGGGCATGAAAATAACGCTTCTTTGGATTGGGAAAACTTCGGAAGACTGGCTGCAACGGGGAATTGCAGAATATGAAAAGCGATTGACGCATTATGTGCCGCTTTCGGTTGAATGTCTTGTGGTAAAAAATCTGCCCAAACAGGATATTGAGAAGCAAAAAATAATGGAAGGGAACGCTATTCTTGAAAAAATTGATGCTTTGGATGAACTGTACCTGTTGGATGAGCGCGGACAGACGTTCACTTCGGAAGGATTGGCTTCTTTTCTGCAAAAAAAAATGTCGGCAAGTGCGAAACGATTGGTGTTGGCTGTGGGCGGACCATACGGATTTTCTAAAAGCGTATATCAGCGTGCAAACGGACAAATATCCTTTTCGTCGCTTACCTTTTCCCATCAGATGATACGGCTGCTGCTGTGCGAACAGGTTTACCGCGCATTCACCATCATCAAAGGCGAAGCGTATCATCATAATTGACAATTGATAACTTTTCTCACGGTTTCCGTAATTGACAGTTGACAATGCTCAGAAAATCCTTACCTTTGCATCGGCAATTTTCAATTGACAATGGACAGTTGATAATTGACAATGCTCAGAAAATCAAAAATATAAAATGGCAAATGGTCTTGTAATTGCAGGGAAAGCGTTTCAGTCGCGGTTGTTTCTCGGCACGGGGAAGTTTAGTTCAAACGAGTTGATGCGCGACGCTATTGTGGCGTCGCAAACGCAGATGGTTACTGATGCCATGAAGCGCTTGGATATGAGCAATCAGCACGACGATATGCTGCAACATATCCGACAGCCGGGGATACAGTTGTTGCCAAACACGTCGGGGGTGCGTAGCGCCAAAGAGGCGGTTTTTGCAGCCCAATTAGCCCGCGACGCTTTTGAAACCAACTGGCTGAAATTGGAAATCCATCCCGATCCCCGCTATTTGCTGCCCGACCCTGTGGAAACCCTGAAAGCAACCGAAGAG
>JAISKR010000250.1 GCA_031260845.1 Bacteroidales bacterium | reverse complement strand
ATTTCAAGCGATGGTACCACAGAAGCGATTGCCAAAGTTCCTTTCCGTCATTGGTTTGAATGAAAATTTTTTCATCGTCAAACCAAAGTTTACTTATTTCCATCTACTTTGAATTATACCACAAAAATAGGTTATTATTTTATAACCACCAAATGTTTTGCCGATTATTATTCTTCCCGATACAGCCCTTCGCGGGAAAGAAGTTTATCCTGACCGGCAAGATTATAGAGCACAATGGCTGTTACCACCGCCGAATGTTCCATATATTCGGGGATACTCATGTTGTAGGTGTCCCTTTCCGTGTGCCATATTTCACCGTACTGAAAATCATAGCCTTTCGGGTCTGCTGTGTCGAAACTGATGACGGGCATTCCGTTTTTGGCGAAATACGCATGGTCGGAACTGCCGCCGTTAGGTCTGGACGGCGGGTCGCCTTCGCGCATTTTCAGCGTGAAGGGGAAATCGGGATTAATGCCGTTCAGTTGTTTGGTGGCTTCCTGAAAAGCCTTGTACATGGCAGGCGGTACTGTCAGCGCATTGGCGACGGTTGGTCCTCCATCTCTGTTGAAATAGTTGGAAATGCGCGACCATTTGTCCTTGTTGTGTTCCACCCAGAATTTTGAGCCCCAAAGTCCAAATTCTTCCGCCGCCCAGAAGCAAAAGACGATGCTGCGTTTAGGTTTTCCGCCTGCAAGCGCAATCAGCCTTGCCGCTTCGAGGTTGGGCGCTACGCCGGTGCCACAGTCCACCGCGCCCGACGCCACGTCGAAAGAGTCGATATGACCGCCGCTCATCACGTACTCATCGGGGTATTTGCTGCCTTTGATGATGGCGATGACGTTGTGGTATTTCACCGGTCCCGGCTTGAAATAGTTGCGAATGTCAAATTCCAACTGAAAATACCTCCGTTCCTTCACTTTTTGAAGGATGACGGCATACTGGTGTTCGTCAAGTTTAATGTCGGGGCAGGAAGGCAGATGGTCGAAATCCATTTTCAGCAGGTTTTTCCGGTCGTACAAAACCCTTATCGGGACGGGCGAAGCCTGAATGGTGCCGAGTATGCCTGCCGCTCTCATTTCCTTGTAGAAAAGGGCGGGCGCATCTTTGAATTCTTTGAGCGGAAGTTTATTAGCAGCATCCTTACCGCGGTTAAAGGCGGCGATAGAATCGTTGTAGCGCTTTATTTTGATATTCTCCGCTATCATGCCTGCCCTCGTGGAATCGCCGACGTGGGAATAGTCAACGGGCCAGCCCGCATTGGTTCCCGTTATCAGCACCCATGCGCCTTTCAGTTTGCCTTTCATCTGCTCAAACTGCTCGCGCGTTTTAGGCTCCATCACCACGTGACCGCGTTGCACTCCTTTGGTGCCCGAAGTGTAGGAAGGCGTTGCAAAATGAAGCGTCATGCCGTCGTCGTCCAGCATCTTGCCGCTCCACGCGCCGCGATTGAAACCGACAGGCAATTCGCCTACCTCCTGCATCTGCACTTCAAGCCCCCAACCCTTCAAGAGCGAGGCTATCCAGTAAGTGGCATTTTCGCAGGCGTCCGACCCTGTAATCCGACCGCCTATCCGGTTGGTCAATACGTCCAAATGCTGCATGGTACGGTTGTCCTCCGCAGCCGTTTTGATGATTCTATCCACCACCTTACCGTCTTGCGCAAAGAGGAATACGGATTGAAAAAGGATTAAAAAGACAAATAAATTCTTCATTTTCATTGTGCCAAATTTGATGATTTATAAAGCACAAAGGTATATGTTTTTGATAAAAAATACCATTTTTTCTACCTACGAAAGTCTTCTACCGAGCGATTCATCCCTTCGGGACGAAAAATACCACCCAGTAGCACAATTGCGGATAATCATATTATTTTAGTTTTCCTTCGCCATAATATGGCGAAGTAAATAATTATCCGCAATCATATCACCAAATTGATATTTGTTTTTTGCCCTGAACCGCAGCCCTGCAAGGGCAAGTTCATCGAAGATAAAGGGTTTCATATCCCAGCCCCAAGCAACGCTTGGGTAGTGAACGCGCGTGTATTTTGCGGGCTGTAAGCCCAACATATATTGATATGCTGCCCTGTCAGAGCGCAAATAATACAAACTATACCAATTTCCCGTTCATTATTACAGAAACAATATTTTAAAAACACAAACCAAAAATATTATCAATACAAACAGAAAGTAGTATAAAAGCCTTATCCAATCTCTTTTTAGTTTTTTCATGTTGACAATTCTCCATTCTTTTTCAGGAGAAACAACAAAATATTTTAGTATTCTCTGGTACAATATTATTCCAATTGTAAGACCTACAGCAAAAAAAATTAAGAGTATCTTACCGAACAACTGTTGTTCCAATTCAGAAAGTTTGTACATATATATGTAATTGGTAAGATGCACTATGTTAAATGTATATATTTTACTTTTCCTCCAAGCATATTTTGTGTATCTATATTGCAAAAATATATTCAATAAAAATTGTATTATAGGTAAGAAAAATGCTGCAAAAAAAATGATTAATCCATCTTCTTGACCTTGAGAATACTGAGAAAAAATAAGAATACAGAAATAGCCCAACATTAAACTAAGGGTTATTGATGAAGAAAACATCAAATCAATCGAATATATTTTATATCTTATCTTCATTATTGATTCCATTTTTTGAAAAATTTTTATCTTCAATGAAAAAATCTCTGAATGCACCAGACATATCTAAATAGTTGTAGGCGTCTTTTTTTATTATTTAA
>JAISKR010000221.1 GCA_031260845.1 Bacteroidales bacterium | reverse complement strand
CTTAATACCGTTGCAGCATGAACCGCCACGGCAAACGTCAGGTTTTCTTCGCCGTCCAGCCCGAACAAAGCGCTTGCAATGGTCAGGTGACCGCTGCTGCTGACCGGAAGAAACTCCGTCAACCCCTGAATGACACCAAGAATAAGCGCCTCAATCCAATTCATTCATTCTCTTTCTCTTGCCGGGTTTTCCCGCCTTTCAGGATACCTATCACCATCAGCAAAAAACCAACCATAGTCACCACCGGGGCAATTACAATCCGCTGTGCATCAAATATGGACGGGTTGAATGAAACACCGTCCGGCGATTTCCCGCCACTCATCAGAACAAATCCAATGATAATAAATGCAATGGCGTATCCAATCCAGATAAAATTCCCTTTTCCAAAAGCAAAATCTCGATTCATAAGCTATATTTATTGTTTATTTTCCTCATATTCAGATGTGATACATTTTTCCCCGGTCCATCTGCAAATAGCGGTTTACCGCAAAACATGCAGACAGGGTTGACAGCAAAATGCCTGTAATCATCATGATAGCATATACCACCCATAATTTATCCCAAGGGATAACCATATCCAACCCGATTAATTTTTGTTGCGAATATAACGCGCCGGCCAGCATCAATATTGCAAGCAGGCTGGCAAAAAAACCGTTAACAATGTTATATTTGATGAACGGCCGGCGGATAAACCCATGCGTGGCGCCTACCAGCCGCATGGTATAAATCAGAAACCGCTTGGAATATATCAACAGGCGAATGGTGTTGTTTATCAGGGCGAACGAAATCAGCATCAGCACCACAATCAGCACAAACAGCAGTATTCCGATGCGCCGGATGTTGCTGTTGACGATTTGCATCATGTCTTCCGGATAAATCAACTCCGAAACATTGGCATACGAAGTCAGCCTCTTTTCGACCATTCGCAGACTGTCCCTGTTCATATACTCCGACTTCAGCCGCACCTCGATGGACGCCTGGAAGGGATTATATCCCAAAAAGACCTGCGGGTCTTCGCCCAGTTCGGTAATCATCTCTTTCGCCGCTTCTTCTTTGGATATATAGTGGGTTGATTTGATGAATGACAGGCTGCTTAGATTTTTCTGCATCTGCCGGACGTCGGTCTCTTTCATATCCTCTTTTAACACAATGGAAAAAGAGAAATTTTCCTTCATATAGACAGATAATTCATTGCCCAATAATCCAACAATAAAAAACAGTCCGATCAAAAACAGCACTAATGAAATGCTTATGATGGAAATCAAATTCGAATTAAAAAAAGAAACAGGATGTGTTTTCTTATTTTTCGTCATTATTTTGTTCTTATTGATACACAACAATTTTCAGAGAACAAGCCACTTATTCCCCTAATTTCACTACAAAATAACGGATTTTCCTTGAGATGACATAAAAAATTACACATATTTAACGAAAATGGATGATTCTTTAGGATTTTTGTCTTGTGAATGAAAAAACAGGTGAATTTTAAAAAGAGTCGTTACGGCAAACGGGAACATGCTGTATTTTCCGAAATAAACATTACTTTTGCCATTCAATTTAGCATGTGAAAGATATGAATATCTCAGAACTTTATCCATTGTATTTGCAGCATCCGGTGGTCACTACCGACAGCCGGAATTGTCCCGCGGGTTCCATCTTCTTTGCCCTGAAAGGGGAGTCGTTCGACGGAAACCGGTTTGCCGGGAACGCGTTGGAGGCCGGTTGCGCCTGTGCCGTCATCGACGACCCGGATATGGAAACGGACGAACGGATGATCCGGACGGACAACGTACTGGCGACGTTGCAACAACTTGCCCGTCATCACCGGGAAACGTTGCACATTCCCGTCATCGGCGTCACCGGCACCAATGGCAAAACGACGACCAAGGAACTGCTGGCGGCGGTGCTGTCGACCCGCTATAAACTGCTGTCCACGCAGGGGAATCTGAATAATCACATCGGCGTGCCGCTGACATTGCTCCGCCTGACGCGCGAACATGAGATGGCGGTCGTGGAAATGGGTGCCAATCATCCCGGCGAAATCCGGGAATTAGTACAAATCGTCCGGCCGGATTACGGCGTCATCACGAATGTCGGATGTGCGCACTTGGAGGGGTTCGGTTCGCTGGAAGGGGTGATACGCACCAAAGGGGAACTGTATGATTATCTGCGACAGACAAACGGAAAAGTATTTATCCGCAAAGAGGACGCACACTTGCAAGCCATTGCGCAGGGACTTGAACAAATCACGTATGGCGCCTGTGGCGACGCCTTTGTTTCGGGCAAAGTGACGGATGGTCATCCGTTCCTCGGTTTGCAATGGCGGCAAGGCGGCGAACACCATACGGTGAAAACCCGTTTGGTGGGCGATTATAACCTGTGGAATGTGTTGGCGGCCATTGCGGCCGGGCGTTATCTGGACGTGCCTTCCGGACAAATCAACCGCGCCCTTGCCGCCTACGAACCGGCCAACAACCGCTCGCAATGGAAAAAGACAGCCGCCAACGAATTGGTCATGGATGCGTACAATGCCAATCCAAGCAGTATGCAAGCGGCATTGGCAAATTTTGCCTCTCTGCCCGTCCGTCCGAAAGCGGTGATTTTAGGTGATATGCGTGAATTGGGCGCTGACAGTTTGTCGCTTCATGCAGACGTTGTGAGGCAGTTGCAAACGCTTGGTTTTGAGCGGACGCTTCTCT
>JAISKR010000069.1 GCA_031260845.1 Bacteroidales bacterium | reverse complement strand
GTAGCCCAGCATATAATCAGCAGGTTCAAAGAGTTCCACAATTTCATCTTCCATTTTGCCGAAATCGGTGCGGAGAGTAGCGTAAATATTGCTCCAAAGTCTTATTTGATGGTTGAAATGCACAACGACCAAATTATTCCCCGATTTCTGCATGAAATTGACGCCTGTGAAACGAAATTCGTTGCGGTATAATTTGTCGGGGAACCCTCCGGCATACACCAGAAATGGGTCAGATATGCCACCACCAAAGGTAGTAGCCATATTCACACCCGAATGAATTGTCCATCTGCCGGTAGGTGATGCGGCAAAATTTGTTCGTAAAATGCCATTAGCCAGATGTTTGGAACGGATACCATTCGATAGACCATTATGGTAATTGGCTTCAAAACGCAAATAACTGCCTGTGGTGGGGAAATAATCTTCATTATAGGAGTCCCGTTCATAAAATAATTGATACGTCAAAAAGGTATAATGGCTGTTAGCGACAGAACGGGTGGTTTCATATCTTGACTTGCGGAAGGAATAATCGCCAATCACTCCAAGTCCCACAATGCTGCTAAGGGTTGGCGTGAATTGCAGTTGAAATCCGCTTGTGATTTCAGTACAGTCGAATCTTCCTACTTTTTGTTTTCCATCATAATTATCGTAACTGCGCTGATAGACGTCAAAATTGAAGAGCCATTCGGGATACCTGTATTCTTTGGGAGCATCCTTCCCGAAGGGGCGAAAATTGGGACTGTGAAGATACGAAAATGAGAGTGCCGGATTTTCGCCCACAGCAAGGTTGAGTTGTGCCTTGGAATTGTTTAACAGCACATTTCTGAACGTTAAATTAAGCAGCAACGCAGCCTGATATTCTTTATCATAATGTAACCCAACGCTAAAACTATTGTTGCTTTGTTCAATCAAATCAAATTGAAGAATGACGGATTGTTCATCATCCGGCGAAGGCAACAGATGGTAAGTGATGGATGCGAAAAGCAGCGTACCTTTCAGTCGTTCCACCGCTTTGTTCAACTCGGCGAACGTTAAATCGGAATCCTCTTCGATGCCTAATTTCGTTAGCACATAATTCGGTGTAGCGCTCGTCAATTCCGACATTGTTATCTTTTTTACATGAAATTGCGGCAAAGGTTGGGCGCAATCGGGTTGTATCGAGGACGGAATCTCCATTTTATTGAGCGAATCAGCCAGCGCTTTCAGTTCGGCATATTGTTTGCGGGCAGCCCTTTCACCTCTCACAATCAGGCTGTCGGTGGCATTGAAACTGGCGGCTTTATATTCCGAAATTTCGGGAATAATCACTATTTTGCATAAAGTTTTACCTGCTTCCTTAAAGGGAATGGACGTCATGAAAACGACCTGCTCTGCAATCTGATACATATTGTCCAATTCGACTCCTTCCGGATGTTGTTCTGTGACGTCCACCCCTATCAGAATGTCTATCTGCTTGTTAAATATTCTATCGGCAGGAAAATTGTTCACCAATCCACCGTCGAAAAGGATTTTGCCGTCTATTTCTTCGGGCATAAATACGGATGGGATTGCCATACTTGCCCGCATGGCTCTTGGAAGTTCTCCTTGTTCAAGTACTACTTCATCTCCGGTTTTGAGGTCGGTGGCTACACATAAGAAAGGTATGCGAAACCTTCTGAAATCCTGTTCTCGGTAGGCGGGACTTGCCAACTCCGTAAATAAATTGGTCACATTCTGACCGGTGAGCACCCCTTTGGGCAGTTTGAGTTTGCGTTGCGATAAGGGGAATTGCAGCCAATATTTTTTACGGTCATCCTTTTCGTAAATGACTATATTTTTGCGCAATACCCTATCTGTCAACAGATTTGTCCAGTCTTTCTCGAGCATATAAGTTTCCAATTGTCCTGCCGTATATCCTATGGAATACAAGCCGCCAACAATGCTGCCCATACTCGTTCCGCCGATATAGTCAATCGGCATACCTACTTCTTCCAACACTTTCAGCACGCCAACGTGCGCCATTCCTTTGGCGCCGCCGCCGCTCAACACCAATCCGACGGTAGGGCGCGTACGCCGATTAGCATTTTGGGACAAGCCCATCTGACAGAGCATACTCAACACTATCAAGATACCGCAAAATCGTATTCTGTATAAAACGGACATGGGTGTTTGTTTAAAGTGTGAAAATCAATCGGTTTTAAAACCGGCTAATACGGTTTCATTTCCCCGTGCCTTGTCCCCTATTTTTACCTGAATATCGGCGTCCAACGGAAGGAACACATCCACGCGCGAGCCGAATTTGATAAATCCGAAGTCAGTCCCTTGCACTGCCGTATCGCCTGTTTTCGGGTAGGTGACGATGCGTCGTGCAATGGCTCCTGCTATTTGCCTGAAAAGCACTTCCTGTCCGGCGTCTGTACGTACAGCCACGGTGGAACGCTCGTTGAGCAAAGATGATTTCGGATGCCATGCCACCAAATATTTGCCCGGATGGTATTTCACGTAAGTGACAACGCCGCCTACCGGATAGCGGTTCACGTGCACGTTAAGCGGCGACATGAAAATGGATACCTGTATCCGTTTGTCGTGGAAATATTCCGGCTCTTCCACTTCGCTAATGGCGACTACTTCGCCGTCAGCCGGTGCAAACACTTTATTTACGTCGGGAATCAACGAACGGTCAGGATTGCGGAAAAACCACACGATGAGACATAACAACACAACGGAAACGCCTGCTACTATGGAATGCAGCCAATGAGGACTCAGCCAGCGCAGTAAGACATTGATGACTGTAAGCAACAAAAATGCAACAAGAATGATAATGTATCCTTCGGGATGAATTTTCATAATGGTAAAATTTTTAAATGAATCTTTTTGTTATATTGAAATAAGGTGACAACTCGCTTTACTACATCAAAATACAGGATGAAATACAGCGTGATGGAAATAATCCAAATCATACAGATATTGAACCAATAGGTGTCGAAAAATGTTCCGGCAAAATATTTGCGGGGAGCGAAAAAATGGGTGCGAAAACTGAACCTGCCCGTTATGGACGGGTCCTGATAAATCGGGTCAATTTCTTGCACAAGTTGATGGTTGTATTCTAAAATCTTATTTTTCTCAAAGAATTTCTTTACCGTTTCGCCCAAATGCTCGTTGTAGCAGGCATTTTTCAAATCTGTATAGCCTTTCTTGTTTTGTTCCAGCATATAGGCTATCAGTTGCTCTTTTTCCTGATTTGCCAACGAAAACTGCTGCATATAAAAGGCGTTCATCGATTCAATAAATTCTTCCAGATAGGATGCTGCATTGGTATCGAAATTATCCGTGTCGAGCAACGAAAGGTCAAACTGCGCCTGCGGATTGATAGCAAGTTCTTTTTTTACTTCATTTTTCAGCAACAGTAACGCCTGAATGTTGTTCTGTATTTTTCCGGTGGCAGACAGTTCGTTAGCACATAACTCGTAGCGCAATTTCAATTCGGGAATGAGATACACCTGACGAAAATCAGCCACGCTTTCCCTTTTTTCAACGTCGTAAAAATATCGTTCAAAACGGTTGTCCTTATATTGATGCACCATCAACGCTTCATACGACCAGCGTGTAATCATAAATTCAGCCACCAGAGGCACTTTATCCACGCTGCCTACGCGGTGGTTGAGTTTGTCGAAACTGAACATTGCGCCGCTAAGCACCATCATGGGAATCATCAACAGGGGAATCACAATGTAGATGGTGACCGCAGAATTGAAGGAGTTGGAAATGACCAATCCGAGTATGTTGGCGAATACTGCTGTGGAAAATAACGCCAGCCAGTAGGCGAAATACATTTCTTTCACGCCAAGTATGGTATTGGCGATGATGACGAACAGGAAACATTGCAACGCCGAAATGACGACCAACACACATATTTTAGCAATCAAATAACTTGATTTGCTGAGGTTGAGGAAGGCTTCGCGTTTCAATATCTTGCGGTCGCGGAATATTTCTTCGGCGCTCACTATCAAACCAAGAAACAACGCCACAATCAGGCTCATGAAGATGAAAATCGGGACATTTTCGTTCTCGCGGAAAATATACACATTGGAAAGAGGGTCGGCAATGTAGCGTATCACATACGCCAAGATGACGCCAAGTACGGGCGCTTCGAGCAGGGTGAGCAGCAAATATTGGCGGTTGCTTACCTTCGACAGAACATCGCGCGTGAGGTAAATCTTCCACTGTTTGAACCAATTGGGGATATTCAGTTTGCTGGTGGGCTTGTCATAAGTGCCTTTTCCGGTTTTCGTGGATACGGATTCCTGCTGATAAATGCTTTCCCACTGTGATGGGGATATTTTTCGCTTGTCGGTGTAGTTGCCGAGTTCATCTACTTCTTTTTCGTCGATAATGTTGAAAATCAATTCGGGATTCACATTTCCACAGGCGGGACATTCGCCCATATCGCTGTTGATTTTTTGGCTTGCCCGCTTGAAATACATGACCGCTTCAATCGGATTGCCGTAGTAAATCATGTAACCGCCCTTGTCGAGGATGATGATTTTATCGAACATTTTGAAAATATCCGACGAAGGCTGGTGAATCACCACAAACACCTGTTTGCCTTTCCGTGCCAGTTCGCTCATCAAATCCATCACGTTTTCAGAGTCGTTGGATGACAGTCCCGACGTGGGTTCGTCCACAAACAGAATGGATGGTTCGCGCAACATTTCCAATGCGATATTCAGCCTTTTGCGCTGTCCCCCGCTGATGGTTTTGTTCATGAACGAGCCTACCTTCAAATCTTGAATTTCGTACAGCCCAAGGCTGTGAAGCGTTTTGGATACAAGATGTTCCAACTCGTCGCGGGTTTTATTGCGAAAACAGAGTTGGGCATTGTAATAAAGGTTGTCAAAGACCGTCAATTCCTCAATCAATACGTCATCCTGAGGAATATAACCGATAAAACCTTCCAAATCTTCCTTATGGGTGTGCAGATTCACCCCGTTGATGAGCACTTCGCCCGATGTAGGCTTTTCCAATCCGCACAATACATTGAGCAGCGTGGTTTTACCCGAGCCGCTGGCGCCCATGATGCCGACCAACTGACCGTTCCTCTCGGAAAAGGATATGTTTTGCAAGCCAATAGCGTTGCCGGGAAAAACCAAATGAAGGTTTTTGGCTTCTAAATGCAATTGGGTGGAAAAACTATCTGCGTAGAACTGTGCAACAATGTCGCCATAATAGAAGGGCTTGTATTTGGGCAGTTTGATGTTGCTGCCCATCGGAAGCAAGCCGATTTGCTGCTTGTTGATGAGCATCCCGTTGAGCAGCACCTCGTCGGTTCCCAAATATCGCAGGAAATACAGGTCAACGCTTGGAATATGCAGGAATATCAATATTCCGTTCAGTTCCTCGTGTTTCAAAAATCGGGCGTATTGCCTGCTGAAATCTTGCCGGGTGATGACCAAAACATTTTCAATATCAAACTGTTCAAGTTTATTGCCTACAACAAAAGAGCGGATGCTTTGGTATTCCTGCTCGGTGAGGTTGAAAACTTCGGCAATGGTGTTGATAATAAACATTCGTTGTGCTGAAAATTTCGGCACAGCGTTGACCAATTCAAAGACACGCAAAAGTACCACCACTTTCTGACGCTGTGTCAAGGTAGTGTTGATTTGTTGGCAAATGCGAAGCACTCGCACCGAATCTTTAACAGAAACCAGCACGTCCACATTCTCGGTAACAGCATATTTGTCGAACAATTCGAGGTATTCCGCTGCGACTTCCCTACGGAGTTGTTGCGTCAAAAAATGCTCTACATATTTTCGTTCATTGCCGGAAACACCACTATCCTGTTTGACAATCAGCGCAAATAACTGCATTAAGGCTTTAAGAATAACCTCACTCATACGTTTTTGCCCACTTCAAAAGACATTATTTTGCCGACAAATGTACGGATTTTTTCGGAATTGCAAATTTTATTTTAAATATGCAGTATCATTAAAGTCGATTAAAAAGTGTTACGATGTGAAAAAATCGTAACACTTTTTTGCTATGTATTTTATTATAAATATGTTATAAGTAACACGATTTTTAAGAATCGTGTTACGAAATCCTTTTATCCGTTTAACTGTTTTCTCTTGTCGTTCTATTTTGTTCTCTAAAAATCTTTTTCAACGGCATCATCAGCCTTTCCAGCAAGCGAAGGTCTTCTGTGATGATTTCAGCCGTGGCGTGCATTTCTTGTGTAAACGGCAGGGATTTGCCGTAGGTGGTCATCAGTCCGTTGGGAAAAATCACTTCCAGCGTGTAGGCGTCTCCCGAAGGTATAATCGAGATATTGCCTACCATTCCGCGAACTATGCCGTATTCTTGGTCGGGATAGTTCAGAAAGCGAACGTTTACGGCTTGTCCGCTCTTTACCTTGCCTGAGCCGGCAATGGGCAACTGCGCTTTGCCAACCAAATCTGAACTTGCTTCGGGTATGACGGTAAAAACCGTTTCGCCTGCCGTAATGTTCTGATTCACGTTCCAGTATTTGCTGATGTCCACCGTACCTGACACCGGCGTTTTCAGCACGTATGTCATTTCCCACGTGTTGAATCCGTTGAGCAGATTGTCGAAATTGCTTTTAAGTTCGGTCTGCAACTGGTTTTGCTTTTCCAATTCCTGCAATTGCAAATCAAGGATGGATTGCTGCAACTGACCTATCTGGATATTTGCGTTGTCCAGAGCAATGCGCGATGATTCAAGTCCGTGGCGACTTTGCAGAAAACTAATGGCTGCATTGTCGTATTCCGCCTCCGAAATCATTTTCTTGTCGCTCATGGTCGAATCGCGTACATATTGACGATGCGCCAATGCATATTGCTGCTGCACCACTTCGTATTGTATCTGCAATTTTCGACGGTATTCTTCCTGTTTGGCAATTTGTGATTCAATGGCAGTTATCCGTTGAGGGTAATAGTTCAAATTGCTAAATAATTGATAACTGTTGGCTGCGCGGATAAAACCAAGATGATATTGCTGCAAGTCGCCTAATTCGTATTTTCGGCTAAGTTCATCCGGCTCAAACAGGATAGGCTCAGCGTTAAGTTTTTTTTGCCAAATTAATAACTGATTTTTCAAATATTCGACGTCATTCATATCGGCTGGATTTTCAATGACCGCCAGATAATCCGACGCTTTTACTTCCTGCTTGTCTGCCACCAACAGTTGCGTAATCTTGCCATTAACGCGGGCATTAACGTGTACGGGCGGATTATAGGAGGTCACTACTAACGGGGCTTCGATAATATCAGGATATTTATAAAAC
>JAISKR010000150.1 GCA_031260845.1 Bacteroidales bacterium | reverse complement strand
CTATACCTTTCGTGGCGGCATTAAAACGATAGTATGGACTGACACCCTGCAAACTACCTTTATGCTGGCGTCGGTTGCTATCTCTATCTATCTTATTGGTAGTGAAATGGGGTGGGGGGTATCGGAAATCATAAGTCGTGTGCGGGAAAGCGAATATTCCACCATGTTAGTGACCGACTGGACTGACGAACGTTTTTATCTCAAACAGTTTCTGAGCGGTATTTTCATCACCATTGTAATGACAGGATTAGACCAGGATATGATGCAGAAAAACCTCACTTGCCGCAATTTGCGCGACGCCCGGAAAAATATGCTCAGTTTTACCGTTATCTTGGTACTGATTAACCTCATGTTTTTGGTGCTGGGCGCTGTGTTGATAATGTACGTGCAGGCAAACGGCATTGAAATTCTTGAAAGCGACCGAATATTTGCCTTTGTTGCCGTCAACCGATTGGGCGTGTTTGCGGGCATTGTGTTCGTCATCGGACTGATTTCTGCCGCCTATTCCAGTGCCGACGGTGCGCTGACGGCTCTCACCACCTCGTTTTGCATTGACATCATGGAATTGGATAAACGCAACATCCCCGACCGCAGAAAAATTCACATTCGCTATGCAGTGCATTTCTCAGTAGCCTTTTTGTCGCTGCTGCTCATTATCGGCGTGAAGCAATTGGACAGCACAGCCATCATCAGCCGTGTGTTTACCATTGCCGGATATACTTACGGTCCTTTGCTCGGATTGTACGCCTTCGGACTATGCAACCGACGGAAAGTGTACGATAAAGCGGTGCCCGTTATCGCCATCCTCTCGCCCGTTGCAGCCTACCTGCTCAACTGTTACTCGCAGGAATTGTTCTGGGGCTACAAATTCGGCTTTGAACTGCTGATAGTGAACGGCTTAATTACCTTTGCGGGATTATGGCTGTGCCGCCGAAAAACAACAACTGCTGATAGTTGATGATTAGGTTATTCCCTTCCCCAAATCCTGATATTCAGGTCGAGCAAATGAATGAGCGTGAGCAGTTCAATCAAGTCGCGCATATAATATCTGAGTGTTTCCGGCTTTTTAAACGACAGTGAAACATTCAATTTGAAGATATTTTCCCTGCTGATGGCGATATATATGGCATTATCGACGAATGACAGGCGCAAATCCTTTTTCAGAAAGTGTTTCATGGCTAATATCTGTTCCTGTATCTTTGGCGTAAGCAGGTAACGGGCTTCCACCGGGTCGGTGGAATAGACCACAAACTCCTTCTCAAATTTCACGTTTTCCAGATATACCATCTTGCCAACCGCGCCGCCGGTCGTTTTTTGCAGCCATTTGCCGAACCCGCCGAGATATTTTTCAGCAGTATCGGGCAACACAAGGGTTTTCCCTGCAAAATTCTTGTTGCTGTCGGCTTGCATGAACACTCCTTTAAATATGGTATGCCACGTGGTTTTTGTGCCGCTTTTGCTGCTGTGCGTTTCGGTTTTGTATTCGGTGTGCAGAAAGGAAAACGACAAGGCGGTTTTGTCCAATTTTCCGGTCACGTAATTGTTGCCATTGTATCTGTCCACGCTGGTTGTATAAAGCAACGAATGATTATAGACGTCTATATCGTGGCGTCGCTCCGGTTCATATTCTGAATCGGACAGCAACGCAGCGAGATAGCGCTTGATAATGTTCTCCTGAAAGCGTTTGTGCAGATTAGCCGAAATGGTTCCAACATAAAATGCGTAAAATACGATAAGTCCAACTACCGGTAACACGATAGTGAGGGTTCCCACCAATGCGCCGGTGTTAAACGACAGAACAACAACAGCCATCACAATCACAGCCACCGCAGTCAGCACAAAATTAATTCTCCGTTTCCTGAATTTCAGGCGCAACTCTTCCATCGCGTCAATATCCTCGACCTGAGCACAGATAGAGGTGATTTTGTCTTCGGTAAACAAGTCTTCTCCCATAGCCTACGAAGCGAATAAATCCTTTACATTGACGTTTTTCCGCTCTTCCTGCGAGGCTTCAATCATGCTTTTGCGCTTGTAGCCCATCATACCGGCAACGATATTGGATGGAAACTGCTCCAACCCGTTGTTGTAGTCCATCACGGCGGCATTGAAGGTTCTACGGGCGGCTGCCAACTGCGCTTCACACTCGTTGAGTGAATCCTGCAATTTTGAAAACTGCGTGGCGGCTTTCAAGTCGGGATAATTTTCCACTGAAACCTGAAAAGCCTTCATCGTTTGCCCGAATTTCTGGTCCCAGTCGTTCATTTCGCCGGCATTCCAATGTTCCTTGCCACCAGCCCGCAACTCGGTCAACTTCTCCAACAGGCTCTTTTCGTGCTGCATATACTGTTTCACCATCTCCACCAAATTTGGGATAAGGTCAAACCGATTCTTGAACATCGTGTTGATAGCCCCGTCGGCGTATTCCACCTGATTTTTCTTGGCAACTAATCCGTTGTAGATGCCGATGAACGAAATGAGCAAAATAGCCGCAATGGCTATTACTACTATTAATCCTGTACTCATGTTGTAACATTTTATTGATTGCAAAGGTAATGAATATTGTTCGGAACTTCAAAATTATTTTTTTTCGTTTCTTAACCGTGTTTATTTTAGTCAATTACCATTATCCCCCGCAAATATTCCGCAAATATTTCATAAATATTTTTGCGGTTTTAAAAATAGTTTGTACTTTTGCACCCGCTTTTGAAAGGAGGGATTTTTCAGGGGCGGGTTCTTTGAAGCGGAGGTATCAAGTGTTTCGGCGGATTTTAGCAGAGGCTTCATC
>JAISKR010000046.1 GCA_031260845.1 Bacteroidales bacterium | reverse complement strand
GTGTCACCAACCGTCTATTTTAACAGTGAAATTAAAGGTTGAGCCTGCTTCCTGTATGGATTCCACAGTGAAGGCGCCGCCCATCAGGTGCACCAATTCTTCTGAGAGCGATAAGCCGATGCCTACACCTCTGTACGATTGGTTGTCATGTTTCCAGAAACGAGTGAATACTAACTCTTTATCGGATTCGGCAATGCCTATGCCGGTATCTTCCACCGAAAAATTGAGGAAGGCGGGATTTTTATCTATCTGGCATCTCACAAAGACATATCCTTTTTGGGTGAATTTGACGGCATTATCCGTCAAATGCAGTAATATTTGCTCGATTCGCTGCCCATCCACTGTCAAGGTGTGCATATCCGATGGAAGCAGGTTTTTCACTATCAATTCCAATTGTGTCTTGCCTGTATATTGAATCAGTTTTTGGGTTTCCTTCATCACGTTTTCCATAAGGACATTAATATCCGTCTTCACCGGTATAAGTTCCATTAATTTGGAATCCACTTTGGATACTGTCACTATGTCGGTTATCATGGTGAGCAATTGATGGGCATTGGCATTGATAAGGATCACCATTTCTTCGCGCTTGTCCGACATACTCGGGTCGTCGATGAACTGAAGAAAACCGAGTATCGCATTCAACGGGGTGCGTATTTCATGCGACATATTGGCAAGGAAAGCCGCCTTCAACCTGTCCGATTCCTGTGCTTTAATCAGCGCATTCCACAATTCCGCTGTTTTTTCCTGCACCATTTCTTCCAACTTGTCCTTATGACGTTCCAGTTCCGTCTGCGTATTGAAAAGTTCCTCATTGGTCGCCTGCAATTCTTCGTTGGTAGCAAACAGTTCTTCATTGTAGGTTTCCAACTCTTCCTTGTGTTCTTGCAGAATATCGTTGGCTTTCTTCTTCTCGCGGGCATTTTTCCAACTGATGTAAGCAAGTGTAAGGGCAAGCAGCAAGATACCCGCCATCAGCAGGTTCATCCAGCGTTGACTGCGCAACTTCTGTTGGTTGACAGCAAGTTGAGATTGAATTTCGCTTTCTTTTTTCTGATATTCCAACTGTGAGGTCAGACCGGCTATTTTTTGATAATCGTTCATCGAAGCAATAGAATCAGCCAACAGATGATATTCCTTGATGAATTGAAAAGCATTGGCAAACTGTTGAAGTTTCTCATAGTTGCCGGCTATCAGTTTGGCAGCATCGCATGATAGGGCAAGATAATGACTTTCCTTTGCATCGTCGTAAGCAATTTTGCCATAAGTCAAAGACTTTGGAAAATCTTTTGTGACTTGATAAAACTGCGCCAACCGATAGGCTGCATTAGCCTGTACCCGTTTACTTTCGGTGGTCGCAGCAATCCTGTATGCCGCCTGTGCATGGACAAATGCCGAATCGGGAAGATGATTTTCCATGTAATGCGTGGCAAGGCTGTTGTGCACTTGTGCTATGCGCTTGATATACCCTTCTTTGTTCGCCACCTCTAACGCCTTGTATTGGTATTCAAACGCCAGCACAGTGTTGTGCATATTAAAGTATAAATCCGCCAATATCTGATATTTATTGGCGCGGGAATACACGTCTATGTCATTTTCAAAATATTCATCATTGTCATTTGGAATAGCAAGCAGGTCTTGAAGATACTTTTCGGCGGTTTTCATATCGCCTCTGAGATTGAAAAACCTGATTAGACGCAGATATGACAGGGACAGGATAGTGGGCGATTTTGTTTTTTCCGCATAAGCAAGGTGTTTCAACAGCCATTCTAATTGTTGGTCGGGCAAGCCCAAATCCCTGTATATTTCCGCCAAATTATGGAAAATTCCCAGCATGGCTACGGTATCATTTATAGCCTCAAAGGTTGCCCACGCTTTCATGTAGTCCGAACGCGCTTTCTCTAAATTGCCTAATTCTTTATACGCAAGTGCTTTGGCGCTGCGGATATGCGCAGTCATGACCGAATCGTTGCAAGCAATGGATATGAGTTTTATTTTTTCGTAATAGTCAATCGCTTCTTGATATTGCCCCAAATTCGTATAAAGACCGGCAATCTGATAACCTACTTCTATTTCATCTTTTGTGTTGAGTTGTGCTTTTGTTAAAAATTCTTCCGCTTTGAAAGCATAAACAAGCGCCTGTTTGAATTTTTCAATATTGTGACGGGCGGTAGCGATATGCCGATAGGCTTGGGAAATGTTGACCGAATCGTTTGTTTTTCTTGCGAGTGCGAGTGCAAACTCGGCAAATGACGCTCGTTGCTCATCTGACGGCGTAACATCGCTTAGTTTAAAATACAAATGAATTTTCTCTGCATCATCTTTTGCAGATTTCAGTTGTTCCTGCAATGTTGCAATGGTTGGTTTCTCTGCTGAAATATTCGCACAAACCTGTAACAATCCTATAAAAACCAATGTCCTTAGGATGGCTTTTTGAAAAATGTAAATCTTTTTCATGGCAAATATTGTTTAGAATAATATACGAATGTTCCTAAATCATGCTACATATATATACGTAAATTTCTTTTTTTTGTTGTTTAAATGATTCTTTTTTTTGTAAAAAAAATGACATTACGAAATCATTCCTGCACCTACTGTTTCAAAAGTATCCGGATCAACGAAAATCAGACTGCCGGTGGTGCGGTTTTGCTTGTATGAATCGAACACCAAAGGCTGTGCTGTTTTGATGGTAATAGAGGCAATATCGTTCATTTTCAGGCTATCGCCGCCCGTTTCCGCTTCGAGTGTGTTGATATTCACCAAAGTGTTGATACTTTTGACAATTCCGACGGTTTCCCTTGTGGTGTGCATGATAATGTACTTGTTGCGCAGAAGCAGCGGACGTTCGTTGAACCAGCATACCATCATCGTAATGTCTTGCGACACAACGGGCTGATCGCTATCGCCCACAATCATATCGCCGCGGCTCACGTCAATGTCGTCGGTCAATTGCACGGTGATGGAATCGGGTGTGAAACTGTCGTCTAATTCCTTGTCGCACTGGTTAATCGCTGCCACAGTAGAGCGCAAGCCAGACGGCAGTACGGTTACTGCATCGCCTTTTTTCAGGATGCCACCAGACAGTCGTCCCGCGTAGCCGCGGAAATCGTGAAATTTGTCCGAAATAGGACGAATAACGTATTGCACGGGGAAACGCATCATCTCGGTATTCAGTTTATGGTCTATCGGCGTATTTTCGAGCAGTTCCATCAACGTGCATCCCTTGTACCATGGCATATTGGCAGAAGCCGTCACCACATTATCGCCCAATTTGGCTGAAATAGGGATGAACTTCACGTCGGGAAGTTGCAATTTTTCAATGACCTCGTGATATTTTTGCTTGATGAGTTCGTAAGTGCTTTCCGAAAAATCCATCAAATCCATTTTGTTGATACACACTACAATGTGTGGAATTTTCAGCAGTGATGCAATGTACGAATGGCGCAAAGTCTGTTCGAGTACGCCGTTGCGGGCGTCAATCAGGATGATGGCAAGGTCGGCGGTAGATGCGCCCGTCACCATGTTGCGGGTATATTGAATGTGCCCCGGCGTGTCGGCGATGATGAATTTGCGCTTCGGCGTAGCAAAGTAGCGATACGCCACGTCAATGGTGATGCCCTGTTCGCGCTCGGAACGCAAACCGTCCGTCAGCAGGGCGAGGTTGACTTCCTCGTTGCCGCCGCGTTTAGACGCCGTTTCCACCGCCTCCAACTGGTCTTCAAAAATCGACTTGCTGTCATAGAGCAAACGCCCAATCAGCGTGCTTTTGCCATCGTCAACACTACCTGCGGTGGTAAACCGCAACAACTCCATATCTAAATATCCCTTATCCATTTTCTATTTTTGATTGTATTTCATTGTCAATTATCAATTGTCAACTGTCAATTTAAAAGTATCCAGCTATTTTTCGGTCTTCCATTGCTGTTTCGGAACGTTTGTCGTCGGCTCTTCCTCCGCGTTCGGTGACGCGCGTGGCGGCTATTTCGTCGATGATGTCTTCGAGCGAATTTGCTTTCGAGAGCGTCAGTCCCGTGCAACTGATGTCGCCGATGGTACGGCAGCGCACCTGCTTGGTGACGACTTTTTCGTCGGGTTTGAGCGTCATGCAGGCTTCATTCGCTAACCATTGCCCGTCGCGAAGAAACACTTCACGCTCGTGTGTGTAGTAAATGCTCGGCATGGGGATGTTTTCCTGATAGATGTACTGCCACACGTCCATTTCTGTCCAGTTACTGATTGGAAACACGCGGAAATGCTCGCCCATATTTTTCTTCCCGTTGAAGATGTTCCACAGTTCGGGGCGCTGGTTTTTGGGGTTCCACTGCCCGAACTCGTCGCGGTGGGAAAAGAAACGCTCTTTGGCACGGGCTTTCTCTTCGTCTCGGCGTGCCCCGCCAATGCAAGCATCGAATTTGTGCTTCTCAATGGTATCCAGCAAGGTAACGGTTTGCAATTTGTTACGGCTGGCGTAATATCCCGTTTCCTCTTTCACCCGCCCCGTGTCGATGGATTCCTGCACGGAACCGACAATGAGCGTTGCACCCAATTTTTCTACCAATGCGTCGCGATACTCAATGGTTTCGACAAAATTGTGCCCGGTGTCAATGTGCACCAAGGGAAAGGGTATCCGCAAAGGATAAAACGCCTTGTAGGCGAGATGTGTCACCACGATGGAATCCTTGCCGCCGGAAAAAAGCAACGCCGGACGTTCAAACTGTGCCGCTACTTCGCGCAACACATAAATGGACTCCGCTTCAAGTTCTTTTAAATGAGTAAGTTTATAAGTCATTTTTTATTAATTAACTGAACGCTCCCGATAAATATTTTTTTGTCAGTTCGTGCTGCGGATGATTGAACACCTGATCGGCAGAACCTGCTTCAATGATTTCCCCCAGATACATAAATACCACGTAATCAGCGATTCTATACGCTTGTCGCAAGGTATGCGTCACCATTACGATGGAATAATTCTCTTTTAGTTTGACAAACAATTCCTCAATGATTTTGCTCGAAATGGGGTCTAAGGCGCTGGTAGCCTCATCGGCAAGAATAAACTGAGGCTCTACGGCGAGGCTACGCGCCAGACACAACCTCTGCTGTTGCCCGATTGACAAGCGAACAGCAGGTGTACGCAACCTGTCTTTCACTTCATCCCACAAACCTGCGGCTTCCAAATAATACTTGACTATCAGCCGCAGTTTACGCCGGTTGCGAATGCCATGAATGCGACAACCATACGCTATATTGTCGAAAATGGACATTGGCAGGGGCGTTGGGCGCTGGGAAATCAGCCCCATATTTCGCCTTAACCGCGTGATTTCCGGTCCGCTGCTGATAATGTCTTCACCGTTCACTAAAATTTCACCTGTGATTTTCACTCCTTCCACCGAATCTATCAGGCGGTTGAGCGTTCTTAACAAGGTGGTTTTTCCGCATCCCGAAGGTCCGAGAATGCAGGTAATCTTTTTGTCGGGAATGGTCAGGTTGACGTCTTTCAATATATGATTCTCCTTAATGTGCACATTAAGGTTGGCTACATTTATCTCCGAAACTCCGTCATTACGAACGAATTTGTAATTGGGACGAAAAAAACGCAATTTCCTTTTTTCCTTGCCAACAGTATCATCTGTCTTATATACACTACGTAACTCGGTTTTAGGGAAAAACTTGGCAATTAAATTCTTCATTGCTACTTATTACTTCAAAAATATGCCGCAAAGATAGCATATTTAAACCAATTTATTCAACGTTGATGTTAATAAATTTGGTATAGCCTGAATATGAACAATATCAAGCGACACGGAAGATGCTATTTCAGAATGGCAGCAATTGAAGACTCTTATCTTCCATTTCCCTCATCAATACTTGTTCCTGCTCCGTTTTATCGTTGTAGCCGCATAAATGCAGAACTCCATGCACCATCACGCGATACAGTTCGTTGTCAAAGGTGGTTTGGTAAATTTCGGCATTCGTCCGCACCGTATCTATACTGATGTACATTTCCCCGGAAATCGTATCGGATTCTACTTCATCAAAGGTAATGATGTCGGTGTAATAGTTGTGATTTAAAAATTGACGGTTGAGTTGAAGAATTTGAGTATCAGACACAAATATATAACTAAGCGTTCCGGTTTTTTTGCCTTCACGGGCAATAACCGTTTGCAACCATTCTACTGTTTTCCGCTTGTTACGGAGTTGAAAAGACACTCCATCGGAAAAAAATCGGATAGCCACTTTACGCTTCTTTATGCAAGAAAAAAATCATCCTGACAAAACTGCCGTTGTCCTCAAATTCGATTTTGTCCGACAGTTTTGACATCAGAAACACCCCTCTTCCACTCATATTCTCAATATTGATGGGAGATGTCGGGTCGGGGATGTTGGAGTAGTCGAAACCGGGTCCTTCATCTTTCACAGTTACCTCTAATTTTTCTTCATCCAAAGAAAAATTAAACGCGACTAATTTTGCAGGATCAAGTTTATTTCCGTGGGTTATGGCGTTGTTGGCTGCTTCCATCGATGCAACCATAAGGTTTCCATAAACAACAGGATCAATGCTGCAAGCCGCAAATAATTCATCTACTGCGCGTTCTACTACGTGCAGGTTTTCTACTTCCGAAGTTATTTTAAACGTTTTCTCCATTTGAGGTTCTTTTACCATTTATATAACGGATAAAGTTCAAAAAAGTTTCATTTTTGTGGAAAAAAAACAAAAAAAAAACTAAATACTTAAATATTAT
>JAISKR010000352.1 GCA_031260845.1 Bacteroidales bacterium | reverse complement strand
GGAAACAGTCACCTTCTTTGCACTTCCGCTAAAATTGCAGGGACGTGACGGCTCGCCGATACGGGCAATTGCAATCATTGATAAATAATATGACTGTCCGCGATGTTACCACTAAAAAGGCACGGATATGTATTTGATTGATTTAATGTTGTATTGTCATTCCGTAGGAACCCCACCTCACGGGATTGAATACAGATGATAATCACCACTCTGTGAATTTGGTGGCATGATTGTGGATAATCATTAAAATTTATTCCAACAGTTGAAAAATTATCTTCATTTGGGCTTCGGTCAATTGTCCGGGGGCGGTGATGCGGGCTTCGTCGATGGATGCGAAAGTGAAGGGCGCTCCGAGGAATGGCGCGGCAATGCGCGTTATTTTGCCTGCATCGCCCATCGCAAAGGCTATCAGCCGGTCGTGGCGCTCGTAAAGCGACATGATTCTTGCGGCGTCGGCTGCGGTGTTGGCTGTGACCGCCAATTTTACCCAGTCTGCGCCTTTTTTTTGTGATTGTTCTATAATGCCGTTCAAAACGGACAGTTCGGGCGTTTTTTCAAAATCGTGGTACGAAATAATCACTTGCGTACCCAAACGTTTAGCCAGTTCCATCAAGGGTTTGCGGTATGCGTCTGTACTTTCGTGTTCAATATCGACGTAAGTGGCGCCTGCGCGAATGGCAGCCGACAACTGCACGGTGCGTTCACGTTCCGAATACTTTCCTTCGCGGCAGGTAGCCACCCATTGACGGCATTGCAGCGCAAAAAGTTCAATGTTTTCAGGGCTAAGTTGCATCATGTCCAACCGTAATTCCACCAAAGGCAGCAATGCAGCCCAACGCATACATTCAACGGCGCTTATTCCGCCAAGACTGACACATATTTTTTCATCCATCGCTCTTTCAATTTTGTGCCGACACAATTTGTTCCCTGTACAGCCGGATGGTTTCCTGCAATCCGAAATACAGCGCGTCTGAAATCAGGGCATGACCGATGGAAACCTCTTTAATGAAGGGGATTTGTTCCAAAAAATATCTGAGATTTTCCAAACTGAGGTCGTGTCCGGCATTGACGCCCATACCCAGCGAATTGGCGACATCGGCGGCTTCGCGAAACAGGCGTATGGCGGCTGCCTTGTCTTTCGGGTAATCGTGGGCATAAGGTCCCGTATATAGTTCAATGCGGTCGGTTCCGATAGCGGCGGCGGTTTCAATCATCCGGATATCCGTGCCGACGAAGAGCGAAGTGCGGATACCCGCCTGTTTCATGCCTTTGACAATATCGGTAAGTAAATCGCGGTTGGCGACGGTGTTCCATCCGGCATTGGAAGTGAGCGCAGTAGCGGCGTCGGGCACAAGCGTTACCTGATGGGGCTTCACTTCCAGCACCAAACGCATAAAGCGACTGTTCGGGTTGCCTTCGATATTGAACTCGGTGGTCAGTTTCCCGCGCAGCGCGGTTACATCGTCATAACGGATATGCCGTTCGTCCGGTCGCGGGTGTACTGTTATGCCCTGCGCACCGAATTTTTCGCAGTCGAGCGCTACCTGCACCACGTCGGGGGTGTTCCCGCCGCGAGCATTACGGATAGTGGCTACTTTATTGATATTAACACTTAAAACTGTACTCATTATTACTTATTAACCTCCTGATTTCTTAACTTTATATCCTTTTTGCTGCAAATACAGCATGATTTTATCCCGAAAATCCCCTTGCAAGAGGATTTCTCCGTCTTTTGCAGAGCCGCCGACGCCGCATTTGCTTTTCAATTCTTTCGACAAGGCAGTCAGGTCGGCTTCCGTGCCGACAAAGCCTGTCACCAAAGTGACTACCTTGCCTCCGCGGTTTTTTTTGTCCAACATCACGCGCAAGTCTTGTTTGGCGGGCGCAAGCGTTTCCTGCTCCTCTTCCGCATCGTAGCGGTATTGGAAGTTGGGATTGGTGGAATAAACCACATCCACTCTGTTTTTTGACTCCCGCTTGCCCATTTCTATTTGACTAAGGTCATTTCATCAATCAGATGCGTTGCACCTGCGTATTTGTCAATGATAAACAGCACGTAACGAATATCCACGCTGATAGTGCGCTGCAAATCAGGCTCAAAGACAATATCGCCGCTCATGGCTTCCCAGTTGCCGTCAAACGCCAAGCCGAGCAGTTCGCCCTTGCCGTTGATGACGGGACTACCTGAATTTCCGCCGGTTATATCGTTGGTGGAAATGAAACACAACGGTAATTCGCCCTGTGCGTTGGCATAAGGTCCGAAATCCTTGTTGCTATACAGTTCTTTCAGGCGGTCGGGAACCACAAACTCCCAGTTATTGGCGTCTTCCTTTTCCATTACGCCTTGCAAAGTGGTGTAATAATTGTAATACACGGCGTCGCGGGGACAATAATCTTTGATGGAACCATAACTCAGGCGCATGGTAAAATTGGCGTCGGGATACCATTGCTTTTTCGGTTCCATTTCCTGCAATCCTGCAATGTATAAGCGCACGCCCTTTGCTGTTAGTTCTTCTCCGGCAGTCATATCGTCATACCACTGGCGTGAAGCGCTTATCAGAGAAAGGGCAACCTGATAAACAGGGTCTTTGGGCAATGTTTTGGCAGAAGGCTTTGCCAAAAAGGCGTTCAAGCGGTCTGCATCGGCAAAGACGGATTTAAACCAGTCTTGCGTATATTTGTGGAAGTCGCCCTTGTATTTTTTGGTAATTACCCGATAGAAATCAGGGTGGCAGGCAGCCGGAACGTCGGTGTAATAGCGTTTCAGCAAGGCTTCGGTCACTTCCATATCCAGCGAACGGTCGTAATCCTTGTAGAACGCTTCGGCGCTTTTCCTTACCATATCCGTTATGAACGCCAATTTGCCGTAATCAGGCTCTTTCTTTTCCAACTCGGTCTGCAAAATGCGAAATTGCAGGGAAAACCGGACAAGTTCCGTACCCTGCAAGAAACATTCACTGACATATTGTGTCACTTTACTGTTGAGATTGTTGCGTTCGACGCCTGTTTTTATCAACGAAAGGGCTTCGCCATACTTCGCGTTTTGTTCGGGATGGGCAGCCAGCCATTGTGTAAAAATTTGTTCCTGCGCTACTTTCCGGTCATACACGTGCAAACGTTTCACACCCTGCATCATGCCGATTGAATTTTTCCAGTAATTGCTCGACCGCGTGTATTTCGTTGCATATTTGATTTTCACGGCAGGATTTGCCAGTATATGGCGCATCATGATTTCCTGTTTTTCGCCTCTTATCTTCACCCTGTTGGGAAGTTCATTTTCAATCATTTCCAACACTTCATACGAGGTGGCGTAACGCTCGGTGCTTCCGGGATAACCCAATGTCATGGTAAAATCGTTCTTTTCAACGCCTTTCAGTGAAATGGGCAGGTATTTCTTGGGTTTGAGCGGGATATTATCGGCGGAATAGCGTGCCGGATGACCGCTCGAATCCGCATACACGCGAAACATACTGAAATCGCAGGTGTGACGGGGCCACATCCAGTTGTCGGTGTCGGCGCCAAACTTGCCGATAGACGAAGGCGGCGCACCTACCATACGGACATCTGTAAATTCCTCATATACTACAAGATAATATTGATTGCCGCCGAAAAAACTTCTGACCGAAGCGTTGTAGTGCGTACCTTCGGCAGCCTGCTCTTCTATTTCGTTGGATTTCTTGTCAATCGCGTCTTCCCGTGCCGTTTCCGTCATGGAAGGATCCAAAACACTGTCAATACGGACAGTGACGTCTTCAATGCGGACAAGGAACGTGACTTTCAGATTGGGCGAGGATATTTCGTCTGCGCGGGTTTTTGCCCAGAAACCGTCAGCCAGATAGTTGTGTTCGAGCGAACTGTGCTGCTGTATGGCGTCGTAACCGCAGTGATGATTGGTAATTAGAAGTCCCTCGTCGGAAATCAACTCGCCGGTACACCCGCCGCCAAAAATGACAACGGCGTCTTTGAGGCTCGATTGGTTGATGCTGTAAATCTGTTCGGCGCTCAGCGTACAGCCCAATTTCTGCATATCGCCGATATTCAGTTTTTCCAACAGAGGCAACAGCCACATACCTTCTTCTGCCTGCAACGGCGCGATACAAGTGGCTATGAATGAAATAATAACAAATACCTTTTTCATTTTGAATATCATTAAAATAAGGATGCAAAGATGAACAATATTATCGGAAAATACTACTTTGCATTCATAAATTTGACTATCTCAACGGCAATCGTTCTGATAATCGTATAGACAGGAATGGCAATAATCATACCGGTAATGCCGGCAAGGGTTCCGCCCATGATGACCACGATAAACACTTCGACAGGGTGGACTTTGATGCTTTGCGAATAAATGATGGGCTGCAACAGCAGGTTGTCTATCAGGTTGGCGCCCAGAAAAACGCCGCCAATCGCCAAAACCGTGGGTAGAACAGAGTGGTATTCGTTGATGCTCAGACAATCGACAGTGCCGAACAGGCAGCAGGCTGTCACCCCGATGATAGGTCCCAGATAGGGAATAATGTTGAGTATGCCCCCAAAAACGGCAAACAGCAAGGCGCCTTTGACGCCAAACAGCAGCAAACCGATATACAACAGCACAATCATGGAAAAAACTTCTATCGAAAGCCCGATGAAATAGCGCGAAAGCAGCCGGTTAATCTTGTCGGATACCTCGCTAACATTGACTATTTGCTGTTTTCCGAAGACAAACGAGGCGATACTGTCAAGCGTGAAGTCATCCTTGATAAAAAAGAAGGTGAAGAAAAGGATGCAAAAAAGGGCAAAAAGAAACGAGCCGGT
>JAISKR010000328.1 GCA_031260845.1 Bacteroidales bacterium | reverse complement strand
CGCCTACAATGGTTTTTTCCCAACTTTTTACCTGAGCCCCGTGTTTTACGTGTTTCCCTACTGCCTCTTCCCTGTTCCACCCCAAGGCTTTGACGGCTGTTTCATTCAGCCAAACTTCGTCATTAGTATGACGTTCTTCAATGTTTTCGCCTGCCAATACATGAAAGCCGTAAAACTCCGTGTATTCTTTCGAAACAGTAACGGCTTCAATATCTAAGCCCTCTGCTTCGGCAGATTTCTCATCCCAATCAGTTAAAACGATACCCATAAACATACTCTTAGGCATCAATGACGGGTGACCGGTAAAAGTTGTTGTTATTTCCGGTATTTGTTTGAGTTGGTCTTCCACTATTTTTAAATCGTTCTCGGGATAGAGTGAAACGGTTGCCGTGTTTCTGAAATCAATTCCCATATCAACATGATGTAAAAAATGTATTTGCTTTATCATCACCGCGGTACAAAAGATAAAGCCGATGCTGATAATCAACTGAACCACCACCGATACTTTGCGGGACAGGTTTTTGCTGCTGTTTCGAATAACGACATTCAACTTTCGTTTTTGAAAGAAGAACAGCAATAACAGAAAAGCCAAGAGTGCAATCAGTACAATGACAACGCTATACACCGCCAATTCCAGATAAATGCCCGATACAGGCGTGCTGACTTCGGATATGGTGCGGAAAGGCGTGAGCAGAGGGCGAATGGCGAACAGTCCCAAGAGAAAAGCCCCGCCTGCCATCAATAAAAATTCGGTGGACAAAAGCGCAAACAACGACAGGAATGCTGCTCCGCACACTTTTCGCAAAGCCAGTTCTTTTTCACGAATGCGGAATCGGGTGACAAATAAAGTCAGCGTATTGAACAGCGAACAGATGATGACCAACAACCCCGCCACAGCAAACAACAGGATATATTCAAGTTTAATATCTACCTTTCCGTCGGGATGGTCGTAGCGCACCGAAGTGAGCAAGGTAATGAGCATCTTGGTAAACGTAATACCGTCCTTTTCTATTTTATGTTCGTAAATCTTTTTGGCAAAAGCAATTGCATCAACGCCCGTGTTCAAACGAACAAGCGTTTGCCAACTGCTTCCGTTCCAATCTTTTGCATGATAATTCGGTCCAAGAATATCGAAAGGATAATTGCTGTGCTTCGACCAGCCTTTAACGACAGCGCAAATGGTATTTTCCTGTCCAAATTCAAAATAAGTTTTCCCCAAGGGACTTTCATCGCCAAAAAGTTTTTGCGCTGCTTCTTGGGTAATCGCCGCTTTATTGCTTTTTTCAATAAGAAAATCCAAACTGCCTTCGAGGACTTCAATTTTGAAGAAACGCATAAATGCCGAATCAACTTTTGCGAGGAACATCTTATGCGTTACACCGTCCAATATTATCTCTGACGACCACGCCGACATATTGCAGGCGTCTTCCACTTCGGGCAGATGTTCTTTCAGATAAGCCGCCAACGGATAGGGGGTGATAGGCGTAATGTTGGAACCGTTCATGGCGAAGGGGGATTCAACCCTCACCAAATACAGCCGGTCGGCGCCCTCGTGAAAGAAATCGTAACTCATCTCGTAACGTACCCACATCACAGAGAGGGCAAAACAAATGAACCCCACTGCCAATCCGAGAATACCCACCACGGATTGCATCCTGTATTTCCGAAAATTGCGAAATGCTACTTTAAAATAATGATTTATCATATTTATTTAAGATTTAAGATTTCTAAGGGAAATATATTAAGTTACCAAATAGTAAGTTACTAATCGGCAACTTACCAAATGGTAGGTTTAAAACATCTACCCTCCCTACCCTACAGATGGCTGAATACAACCGATAATGTACCAATGAATGCAATGCAATTTTCAGGATGCTAAATATCTTCATACTATTTTTGATTTATCTTTTGTCCTTTTCACCGTTTCAAAACAATTTCCTGTGCTTCGCCAAAACTGTCGTATCCCGATATGATTACGCGGTCGCCTGCGCGAAGCCCTTCCAACACCTCGTATTGCTGCGGATTTTGCCGTCCAATGGTGATATCTGCTTTGACGGCTTTGTCGCCGGTTTCGTTGAGGCGGAAAATCCACCGCCCGCCGGTGGACTGGAAAAAGTTACCTTTGTCCAATGTTAATGCATCTTCCGGCTGCCCCAGTTCCACTTGTATGCGGTAGTTTTTGCCAATGCGGATGCTTTCGGGCAAATCACCGGTAAACACGAGGTCAACGTCAAACTGCCGGTCTTTGATTTCGGGGTTCACTTTGGTGATTTTCAGCGGAAAACGTTGTCCCTGATAAATAACAGTAGCCGGCAGCCCCGGCGTGATGCGGTCAATATAGTATTCGCTGATTTTGGTGCTGATTTTGAAGCGGTCTATCACTTTCAGTTCGCCCAGATTGTTTCCGGCGGACACCCTTTCGCCCTGTATCACACTGATGAAACTGAGTTGTCCGGCGATAGGCGCACGAACGATTAATCCGTCCAACCTTTCGCGAATTCGTTCAAAACTTTTTTCTTGACGCCGCATATCATTATCCATCAGGTCACTCTGAATAACGTTCATCAACGAGTCGTGCCGCAACTCTTCGATAAGTATCTGCGTGTTTTTTGAACTGTACAGATATTCGTCTTCCGACAGTTCCAACTGGGCTTTGCTGAGTATGCCCATGTTGTTTTCCGACTTGTCCAATTCGTATTTTTTTGTCACCTTCCTCAGTGTGTAGGCTGTTTCGATAGAACGACGGTGAAGTTCAGAACTTTTCTGCTGCATCTCTATCTCTTTCTGTTTGTAGGTAATGCGCTGCTTTTCAAGATTATCCCGCTCATCTTCTATGGTGCGCATCAACTCAGGGTTATGCAGCACCATGATGGTGTCGCCCAATTTGAGCATCTCGCCGTTATTGGCGACAATGCGCGTCACCGAGCCGTTTTCCAAAGCGTTCAACTTCACCGTAATGATAGGCAATACGGTGCCTTCCACGTCCAAATATTCCAGAAATTTGCCATGTTGCACCTCTGCTATCTGCAATTTCTCGGCTTCATAGCGCAACCGGCTCGGTCCCGACGACGCCACCAACACATATATTAACAACCCCAAAACTGCGCAACCGCCTATAATATAGGTTTTGTACCTGATAATCGGATGCTTCTTCTTGATAATAATGTCCATTTGAATTGATAAATTTAATTAAGGTCGATTTTAAACGAATATGGCGTAAAGA
>JAISKR010000247.1 GCA_031260845.1 Bacteroidales bacterium | reverse complement strand
ATTTATCATCATGTTAAACCGAATCATACATTTTTCCCTTCATAACCGGCTGATGGTGCTTTTTTTCGCTGTGTTGCTTGTCGTAGCCGGCTTATACACCTCATATCACATTGAAGTGGACGTGTTTCCCGACCTCAACGCGCCTACTGTGGTAGTGATGACCGAAGCGCAAGGCATGGCGCCCGAAGAAGTGGAGCAGATGGTCACTTTTCCCATAGAAACGGCAGTGAACGGCGCTACGGCGGTTCGCAGAGTACGCTCTTCGTCGGTGGCGGGTTTTTCCGTTGTGTGGGTGGAGTTCGACTGGGGAACGGACATTTACCGTGCCCGCCAGATTGTGTCCGAAAAAATTGCGGTTGTCACCGAAACCCTTCCCGATGATATCGGTCGTCCTATTTTGGGCCCGCAGACTTCCATATTGGGCGAGGTGATGATTGTGGGGCTGACCTCGGATAGCGTTTCCCTGCGCGACCTGCGAACGCTTGCCGACTGGAATATCCGGCCGCGCCTGCTTTCGATAGCGGGAGTGGCGCAGGTATCCGTACTGGGCGGCGAAATATGCGAATATCAAATATTGCCCGACCCCGCAAGGATGAAACATTACGGACTGACGCTCGACGAACTGAGCGAGGCGGTGATGCAGATGAACCGCAACTTTACCGGCAGCGTGGTTTACGAATCGGGCAACGAGTATATCGTGCGCGGCGTCTTGTCCACCAATCATACTGAGGCATTGGGCAAGGTGATGGTGAAGAAACCCGCAGCCTTCGGGCAACCGCCCGTTCTGCTCGAAAATGTGGCAAAGGTACAGATAGGCAGCAAATCGCCACAGATAGGATTAGCGTCTGAGCGGATGCAGCAGGCGGTGTTGCTGACCGTTACCAAACAACCCAACGCGGGAACCATTGATTTGACCGACAAATTGGATGCTGCCTTGTCTGATTTGCAGGCGTCTGTGCCCGCAGCGGTGCATATCTCTACCGATTCCTTCCGTCAAGCGCGTTTCATCGACAGTTCTATCAGCAATGTGAAAGAATCGCTGCTTGCAGGGAGTTTTTTCGTGCTGATAGTGTTGATTATCTTTCTGATGAACGTGCGTACTACCTTTATATCGCTGATAGCCATGCCTGTATCTTTATTGGTAGCCATTCTCACTCTCAAAATTTTTGGTTTGACCATCAACACAATGAGCCTTGGCGGTATGGCAATCGCTATCGGCTCGTTGGTGGACGACGCCATTGTTGATGTGGAAAACGTGCATAAACGCTTGCGCGAATCGAGGGCTGCGGGCGACGGCAGAAGTGTCATCGAAGTGGTTTTCGACGCTTCCAAAGAGGTGCGGTTACCCATTCTCAACTCAACGCTTATCATCATTGTAAGTTTCCTGCCCTTGTTTTTCCTTAGCGGAATGGAGGGACGTATGTTGCGACCGCTCGGCATCACCTTTGTAGTGTCGCTTTGCGCATCCACCATCGTTGCGCTCACCATCACGCCGGCGCTTTGCAGTTATCTGTTAGGTTCCCCGACAGCGCCGCTCTTTCGGCGAAAAAATCAGCCCGCTCATGCGGAAACAGAGCCAGTCATCACCCGTCTTCTGAAAAACGCTTATCGCCGATGGCTTGTATGGTCGTTGGCGCACAAAAAGGTGATATTGGGCGGTATGCTGACGCTGTTAGTAGCGTCTGTCCTTGTTTTCTTCACTTTTGGGCGGGGTTTTCTGCCGCCTTTCAACGAAGGCTCGCTGACCATCAATGCGGCAGCCGTGCCCGGCATTTCTCTCTATGAGTCGGATAAATTGGGACGCGAGGCAGAGCGGATTATACTCTCTGTTCCCGAAATACAAACCGTTGTGCGCAAGACAGGGCGCGCCGAACTGGACGAACATTCTTTAGGAAGCAATGTTTCCGAATTGGAATGTCCGTTTGAACTGACCGGTCGCGACAAGGAGGAGATGCTGGATGAGTTGCGAAGTAAATTGCTGACCATTCCGGGCATCATGGTTGAGATTGGACAGCCTATCACGCACCGCATTGACCACATGCTGTCGGGAACGCGGGCAAATATTGCCATTAAGTTGTTCGGCGCCGACCTTACACAACTCTTCACTCACGCCAATCGGATAAAATCGGCGATACAGGACATAGAGGGCATTGCCGACCTGAACGTGGAGCAACAAATAGAGCGTCCGCAACTGAAAATAATACCCAAGCGAGAGATGCTCGCCCGCTACGGCGTCACGCTGCCTGAGTTTGCGCACACTGTCCGCGTAATGCTGGCAGGCGAAGTGGTATCGCAAGTGTTCGAGAACGACCGCGTTTTCGACCTGACGCTGAAAGTGGATGGCAACGAAGCAGACAGAATCCGCAAAATTAAAGAAATGCCGGTGACGGCAGGCGCGTGGGGCAGCGTACCGTTGGAATATGTGGCAGAAGTGGCGTCGTCGTCAGGTCCCAACGCCATCAATCGCGAAGGGGTGAAGCGCAAGATTGTGGTGTCCGCCAACGTGACGGGCGGCGACCTGAGCGGCGCTGCCGACCGCATCCGCAAAGCGATAGAGCAAAAAGTGACGCTTCCCGACGGTTATTATATTGAGTACGGCGGGCAGTTTGAGAGTGAAAAGGCGTCGTCGCGCACGTTGTACATTGCGTCTTTGTTTGCCATCCTCATCATCTTCCTGCTGCTTTTCAGCGAATTTCGCAACCTGCGGCAGGCATCGGTCGTTCTGCTGAATCTTCCGCTGGCTCTCATCGGCGGCGTGTTGACGATACGCTTCACGTCAGGAATCGTCAGCATTCCCGCCATCATCGGGTTCATATCGCTGTTTGGCATTGCCACACGCAACGGTATGTTGTTGGTGTCGCGCTACAACGACCTCATGGCAACAGGCGTCCCGCGCATGGAAGCAGTCATGACAGGCTCGCTCGACCGCCTCAACCCCATTCTGATGACCGCGCTCTCATCCGCCCTTGCGCTGATACCGCTGGCATTGAGCGGCAACCTTCCGGGCAACGAGATTCAAAGCCCTATGGCACAGGTCATTCTCGGCGGACTGATTACCTCTACCCTGCTCAATATGTTTGTGATACCGATAGTTTTTGCAGGGAAGAAGGATGAAAACAAGTGAGTGCGTATCGCTTACGCCTCTTCCGGTAAGGCTGTCAGATAACTTCCGTAAGGATTGTTTTTGTATTCCGCCGCTAATTTCAGAAGTTGCGTTTTGTCGATAAAACCGCGCCGGAAAGCAATTTCCTCAATACACGACACTTTCAAGCCCTGTCGGTGCTCGATGGTGGCTATGTAGTTCGAGGCTTCCAGTAAACTGTCGTGCGTGCCGGTGTCCAACCACGCAAATCCACGCCCTAACAGTTTAACGCTCAAACGGTTTTCCTGCAAATAGAGTTTGTTCAAGTCCGTGATTTCCAATTCGCCACGTGGCGAAGGTTTGAGCGATTTGGCTTTTGCCACTACGTCATTGGAATAGAAATACAGTCCTGTAACCGCGTAATTGGATTTCGGACGTGCCGGTTTTTCTTCAAGGCTCAGCACTTTGCCGTCTTTATCAAATTCGGCAACACCGTAGCGTTCAGGGTCTTTCACATAATAGCCGAACACCACTGCGCCATCCTGCAAATTTGCCGTTTCCATCAGCAATTGCCCAAATCCGTATCCGTAGAAAATGTTATCGCCCAGCACAAGGCAAACGGAATCATCGTCGATAAACTCATCGCCGAGGATGAACGCCTGCGCCAGACCGTCGGGCGAGGGTTGCACCTTGTAGGACAGTTGCATCCCAATGTGCGAGCCGTTGCCCAACAAATCCTCGTACAAATGAATGTCCTTTGGGGTAGAAATGATGAGAACTTCCCTGATTCCCGCCAGCATCAACACCGACAGAGGGTAATAAATCATCGGTTTGTCATAAACCGGAATAATTTGCTTCGAGATACTTTTGGTAATCGGATAAAGCCGCGTTCCCGAACCGCCTGCAAGAATAATACCTTTCATGATGATAATTTTTAAATTTTTCGTGGCTATTACAAAAATCGCCACAAATATATGCCAAATTTCTCAAATTTCTCTTAGTACATGACAAAAAATCACATATCGATATAAATCACAAAAAATCAATAAAATAATTCGTTTTTTATTTGGAAAAAACGAGGGAATTTTGTACCTTTACGGCTGAATTTCAAACA
>JAISKR010000209.1 GCA_031260845.1 Bacteroidales bacterium | reverse complement strand
CTTTTTACCGTTGATAAAAGCGTCTTCCATAAGGGTAGTGTCTTCGTCGAAAATGACGGTGGCGCCCGGTCTGTCCTTGAACCCGCAACGGATATTGACTTCGGCAAATTTATTTTCGGGTAAACTAACCTGCAATACAACAGCCAAATTTTCGGAAACCTCTTTGGTAGTGCCTAATACGCTATATCTTGGTTCCGTTTGAACGGGCGACTTTTGCGCACCCGTCACCCACCCAATAACAGGCTTAATGCCGAAATCCTCATACTTAGCCGCATGAAGCACATACTCATTCGTTACTTCCGCCCCAAATGGCATCACAATCACTGTAAACCCATTTTCAGGTGCATCTAAAAAAATATTCCTGACAGTTTGGGCTGTATATGACTTCATTTCAACGCTTTTAGCACAATCCGGCAATTCATCCATAAAAACCTCGCGGTTGGTAAAATCTTTTGGATGACCGGCTACAAAATAACCGGACGTTGTGCCACCAATCCAATTGCCCGTCGGCAACTGCTGCAAAGCCTCAATATTACCGGAAACGATAAACCATTTCCCCTCATTTATTTTTCCGGAAGCATCTTCGACAGAATATAACCCATGTTGCATATAAATTGTATATTACGATATAAAAATTGTACAAAATAATCGGCGACAAAAGTAATGATATTTCTACAATATTTTTAATTTATCATTATTTTTTGTATTTTTGCCAAAAATCTAAAAATGGAAAAAACCATCATTATTACAGGTGGCGCAGGTTTCATCGGTTCGCACGTAGTGCGGCTTTTTGTCACGAAATATCCGAATTACAAGATAGTGAACGTGGATAAACTCACGTATGCCGGTAATCTCGAAAATCTGGCTGATATTGACCGGCAGCCCAACTATCTGTTTGAAAAAGCAGATATTACCGATGCTGCGGGTATCAAGGCTGTGTTCGACAAGCATTGTCCGGACGGGGTGATACACTTGGCAGCCGAGTCGCACGTTGACCGTTCCATCAGCAATCCGATGGAATTTATCATGACCAATATCGTGGGAACGGTGACATTGCTGAATGCAGCACGTGCCTGTTGGGACAATGCCTTGGAAGGCAAGCGTTTCTACCATGTGTCCACCGACGAAGTGTATGGCTCGCTGGGTGCGGAAGGTTTTTTCACCGAGAAAACCGCCTACGACCCGCGCAGTCCCTATTCTGCTTCCAAAGCCAGTTCCGACCATCTGGTACGCGCCTACCATCATACTTTCGGTTTGCCGGTAACGCTGTCCAACTGTTCCAATAATTATGGTCCGAATCATTTTCCCGAAAAGTTGATTCCTCTGTCCATCAACAATATCAAGAACAACAAGCCGATACCCATCTACGGCAAAGGCGAAAACGTGCGCGACTGGCTCTATGTGCTTGACCATGCCCGCGCCATTGATACGATTTTCCATCATGGCAGGAACGGCGAAACGTACAATATCGGCGGAAATAACGAGTGGACGAACATTGACCTTATCCGCCTGCTGTGCCGCATCATGGACAAAAAATTACACCGTGAGAATGGCACGTCGGAAAAACTCATCACTTTCGTGAAAGACCGTGCCGGTCACGACTTGCGCTATGCCATCGACTCAACGAAACTGCAACGCGAATTGGGCTGGAAACCTTCGCTGCAATTCGAGGAAGGGCTTGAAAAAACCGTTGACTGGTACTTAGCCAATGAAAAATGGTTGGAAAACGTCGTAAATGGCGGGTATCAGCAATATTATCAAAAACAGTACGGAAATAACTAAGTATTAAAAATTTAAAACAAAGATTCGTGTCAATTCGTGTCAATTCATGGGTTAAATTAAAACCCATCTTCTTTTTGTGTTTGGTCGGTTGGATGACAGCGGTTTCAGCGCAGCCCGCGCCTCGTATTCCCTCAGAACAACCGAAATTAATCATCGGTATCGTGGTAGAGCAAATGCGCAGCGACTATATTCAGCGTTTCTGGGATAAATTCGGCGAAGGTGGCTTCAAACGGCTTATCAACGAGGGTACCTACTTCCAAAATGCTGCCTATAAGCACTTTTTCACACAGACAGCCGTCGGTTATGCCACTATTTACACCGGAGCCATACCGGCTAACCACGGTATCGTCGCCAACCAATGGTTTGACCGCATTGTGAACAAACAACAGACCGCCGTTGCTGATGAAACCATGACTACTGTTGGCGGCTCATTCGTTGCCGGACAGTTTTCGCCGCGCAACCTGATGGCAAGCACCATCGGCGATGAAATCAAACTGTCCAATATGCGGCAATCCAAGGTGTTCGGCATATCTCTCAACCCGGTATCGGCGATTTTGCCGGCTGGGCATATTGCGAACGGCGCTTTCTGGCTTGATAACGAAAGCGGCACATGGGTGTCCAGCAGTTATTATATGCAAAACCTGCCGCAGTGGCTGAACGATGAAAACAAAAAGAATTTGGCTGATATTTATCTTGCCCGCACGTGGGAACCGAGTTTTCCGGTGGAACAATACACCAAATGCCTCACCGACGCCAATCCTTACGAAACCGGCATCGAGGGACGTATCGTTTTTCCATACATTTTGCCGGATATAGCCAAAGGGAAGAGCATCAACAGCCGCTATCAACTGCTTGCACAGACGCCTTTCGGCAACACGCTGACCAAAGACATGGCAATTGCCACTATCATCAATGAAAACCTTGGCAAAGACGAGTTTACCGACCTGCTAACCGTGTCGTTCGTCGCCACCGAGAATATCGGCAACGCTTTTGGCACAATGTCCATTGAATTGGAAGACGCATTCCTGAAATTAGACCGCGAATTGGAACATTTTCTCACTTTTTTAGACGATTTTGTAGGGAAGCAAAACACCTTGATATTCCTCACATCCAACCACGGCGCAGCACAGACCATCGGCTATCTGGCGGAATCGAAAGTGCCTGTTGGCGCCTTCAACGCCAACAGTGCAGTGTCGCTGTTGCGAAGTTACCTCAACGCCCTGTACGGCAGCGGCGACTGGATTAAGGCGTACCATGAACAGCAGTTATACCTTAATTTTGAACTGATTGAAAATTCCAAACTGAAACTTGAAGATTTCCAGAACACGGTAGCGCAATTTATGATTCAGTTTACCGGCGTTTCCAATACGCTGACTGCCAATGCACTGCAAACGCATCAATTTACGGATGGTTTCCGCGGGATGATGCAGAATAGTTATTTCCCGCGCCGGTCAGGAGACGTGTTCATCAATCTGTATCCGGGATGGGTGGAAAAAAGCGCCAATGCCGCTTCGCACAACTCGGCGTATATCTACGATACACAGGTGCCGCTTATCTGGTATGGTTGGAAAGTCAAGCGGGACAAGATTACTGTCCCCACAGACATCACATCCATAGCGCCAACCATTGCTAATTTCCTCAACATTTCCCCGCCCAACGCATCGACAGGCAACATCATCACCGAACTGACAGGGAATTAATTTCAATGAACAATTGATAGTTGACAATTCTTCTCGAGGTTTCCGTAATTGACAATACAATAAAAAACACCTTTGTTCGTTTATTATTTAATAAAATAGTTTCGTTGTCGAATGTTGGGAAAAAGTTGGTTGAGTAAATTTTGTTATGTCTTTGCACTCGCAATGGGGTGTTGCATGACTGTTCCCGCTTGGGGACAGTTGACGGCGCACCATTCCGACGGTAAAGTGCCCACTATGTACAATTATCCGCACCGCGACACCATTTTCATATTCAACCAGCAACCTGCCGCCAAAAAAGGCGATTTATCCCTGCAATACCGTCCCGCGTCCACCATTACATGGGAAAAAAAGGCGACATCCGGTGCGTGGGAACATTACAAAACCTTTACCAATGTGACGCAAAGCCGCATTGACACGCTAAGTGAGGGCAATTATCGGACAAGCATTTCAAATAAATTACTCGCTACGCCTGCAACAGAGGAATTTACCATCACCGAGCCAAACAGCAGCCACAGTGTCGCGGCAGCCAATCCGGTAAGCAATTACGAGTGGTATCGCTTCGATTATGCAACTGCAAAATTTGAAACAACCGCTTTTGCTACTGTCCCGAGTGTAAGTTCGTCTGAAATGAGCAATCTCGACGAAGGCGGTTATATGGTGAAAGTGATAACCGGCGGCATACGCGATTCTCTCACGGCATGGATATGTATGAACCCCGGATTTGAACTGAAACTGCAAAAGGACAACAACGGTTCGGTCTATTTTTCTGACAAATTCTGCGACCGCACCGATTTTCGCATTGATGCAAGCCATCCCTTTGTGCAATTGACCTTTGCGCACTATAACCCCGTTAGCGGCGCAAAAAGCCTCTGGGAAAATGAAATGACTTTCACTGCCAACGGCAATTATGTGTTCATCTACAAACAAGGCAATCAGCAGTTTTTCAGATTATATAAGCCGCCCTACGAGGACACGAAATACACCTTTACAGCCAAAGACCAGTTTGGCATGGAACAGCAGGATGAAATCATGTACGAAACCATCATACCGCACTCGGTCATCACCCTGCACCTGCCGGAAGCCAAGCCATTGGCGGACGGCACAAACAGCAACCCCAACTCTTCCCCTGTGGACGCGCGTTTTGAGAGCAAATCCACCAACGCAACAGAGTACGTGTGGCGCTTCGGCGATGGCGATTCACTGCGTTTCGGCGGCGATTTTGAGCCTCATCCCGACACAGTGCTGCATATCTACACCATTCCCAAGGAATATTCGGCAGTTTTGTTGGCAAGCAATGAGTACCAATGTAAGGATTCATCGAGTGTGAAAATCAAGGTAGATCCCTCAAAATTGGACATTGGTAACGTATTTTCGCCCAACGGCGACAATATCAACGATTATTTCAAACCGGACAACACCTCTATCAGGCAGTTTGAGATTTCCATCTACACGCGAGCCGGCAAAAGAGTGTATCAGTACAAGGGCGGCGACCTTCGCTACTGGGTAGGCTGGGACGGACGCATTGACGGCGGCAAAGAGGCGGCAGAAGGCGTTTATTATTACGTTCTTCGTGCCATAGGCTGGGATAACTTGGACTATGGCTGGAAGGACAAAAAGGCAAAAAACGAAACATATCGCAGTTATGTGTATCTCTATCGTTAAACGATTGTCGATTTTTGATTGTCGATTTTTGATTGTAATGCTTTTTTTGTGCATATTCGACTTGACTTATGCGCAAACGGACAAGGAGCAGGTGATTTTCAAAGCGATGAGCGATGAACTTCGACGAAATACGGATAGTTTGCAACTTCAAGAACGGGAAACACCTTTTTTCATTCAATATGCAGTGCAGCGGGGCAGAATTTTTCAAGTGCAGGCGACCTTGGGTGCATTGACGGGCGTAAACGACTTCCAACTTGGGAATATGTCCGTACAAACCCTTGTCGGCACTTACCAAATGTCCAATATCAACCATACAACCGCCGATTACCGCACAGGCAGCGCCGCAGACTCATCACCCATCGACGACAATTACCGCGAAATACGCCGTCGCTTGTGGTTGCTCACCGATCAGGCTTATAAACGCGCTATTGAGGCATACAGCAACAAGATGGCAGCCATCAAACGCCAAAATCTACCTGCGGAAGTGCTCGAATTGCCTGATTTTACGCATTTACAGCCAACAACAAGTCTGCAATCGGCACCGGTCATGAATTTTGAGCAGGAATACTGGAAAAAAATGGCGCTTGATTGTTCTGCTGTGTTGAAAAAATATCCCGTCATTTATGGCTCAAACGTAGGAATTGAGGTGTATTCAGGCAATGTTTACAGCCTCAACAGCGAAGGCACACAATTGCGACATCCCGTAAGGCTGATTGCAGTGGTGGTGAACGCCTACACCAAATCAGCCGACGGGGAAGAATTATCCGACAAACTAAGTTGGTACGGACACTCAAAAGACGAACTGCCTTCTGCCAAAGAGATAACAGACGCGGTGAACGCGATGGCAAGCAATCTGCTCGCCTTGTCTGCTGCGCCGTTGATGGAAGAAAGTTACACCGGACCGGTAATGTTAGAGGGAGAAGTATTGGCATCGGCAATGACAGCAGGCTTGCTGTCGCAACAAACAGGCTTGATTGCCTATCGCACGCCCATCAACAGCGGCGGCATACAAAAATCAATGGAAGACCGCCTCAACCTCAAAATTTTGTCGGCAGACATCAGCATAAAAAGCGTTCCGCAGATGGAAAACTACAATGGACAGCGGCTTATCGGCTCGTATCGGATGGATGCCGAGGGCATTGCGCCGTCGGAGTTGCTGTTGGTGGAAAACGGTATGCTGCGAACGTTGCTGTGCGACCGCGTACCGAAAAAGAAAATCAAAACGCCGACCGGAAACCGCACATATACCTATCAACCCATGAGCATTTCCAGTTCGGTGACGCCGGGAGTGCTGCTCATCGAAACTTCGCAGGGGCAGTCGCCTGCCGAATTGAAGGAAAAACTCATCAACGCCGCCAAAGAAGAGGGATTGAACTATGCCTATATCATGCGCTGTCAGCCCAACGGACGAAACGCAGTATTGTACAAGGTGCAGACGACAGATGGCAGCGAAAGTCCGGTTCGTGCAGGCGCCCTTTCCGCCACCGGATTGAACAGGCTGAAACGTGCGCTTGGCACTTCCAATCAAGTGGAGGTGGCTAACATGATGGTCGGAAATGCCCCGTTATCAGTAATTTACCCGCAGGCAATGGTGATAGAGGAGGTGGAAATAGAGAAAAAAAACCTGCAAAACACCAGCAAATTACCGGCAGTAAGCAACCCGTTAAACGATAAGCCATGATTGGAACATTGGTCAATGCCGTTGCCGTAATTGCCGGAAGCAGCATCGGATTAGTGTTTAAGAAAAATCTGCCCGACAAATTTCAAGATATTTATTTTCAGGCTGTCGGCTTGTTTACCCTGCTGCTGGGCATCAAAATGTCGTTGGACATTTCCTCGCCGCTGTTGGTCGTGCTGAGTCTTGTGCTGGGCGGATTTATCGGTATGATGCTCAAACTGAATGAGAAAACGGAACGGATGGGCGATTTTATCAAGGCAAAAACCAAATCGCAGAACGACCGCTTCACCGAAGGCATCACCACTGCGTTTCTGCTGTTCTGCATCGGTTCGATGACGATAGTCGGGGCTATTGAGGAAGGTTTGGGAAAAACGTCGGATTTGCTGCTCACCAAATCACTCATGGACTTCTTTTCGTCTATTATGCTGGCGTCAGGATTGGGAGTAGGCGTGCTTTTCTCATTCATCCCGCTGCTGATTTTTCAAGGCGGCATCACTCTGTTGGTATCCCTTGCCGGAAAAGACATTCCCGCCGTCATTATCACCGAAATATCCGTTG
>JAISKR010000146.1 GCA_031260845.1 Bacteroidales bacterium | reverse complement strand
AAGAAGTGTTGGACATTATGCCCCCGTGGCAGGGCGGCGGAAACATGATTCAAGACGTTACCTTTGAGGAAACGCGCTTCAACGTTCCGCCTGCACGTTTTGAGGCAGGTACGCCAAATGTAGCCGACGCAGCCGGATTAGGCGTTGCGCTTGATTACGTAAAACGTACCGGCATCCACCGCATTGAAAAATACGAGCATGAACTGACGGAATATGCCCGCGCCGGATTAGCGAAAATCAAAGGCGTGCGCATCATCGGCGACCCGAAGGAACGGGTAAGCGTGGTCTCGTTCATCATAGACAACATACCGACGCCCGAAGTGGGACAATTGTTGGACAAAGAAGGGATAGCAGTTCGCGCAGGACACCATTGCGCCCAACCGGCATTGCGCCGCATGGGATTGGAAGCCACCGTGCGCCCCTCGTTCTCGTTCTACAACACCAAAGAAGAGATAGACCGGTTGTTTGCTGCGGTACGGAAAATAGTGACAGAATCTTGATGATGATATCATGGAATTTGCAATTCGACAAATTGTTCATAAATCCTTGTCCGCAGGTTGGAAGTCACCAATTTGCTGTTGCCGGCGTCGGGGCAAACACGGTTGGACAGGAAGATGAACAGCAGTCCGCTGTTGGGGTCCATCCACACGTAGGTGCCGGTGAAGCCGCTGTGACCAAAACTTTCGGGCGAGGCATTTTTTGCAGCCGGCGATGGTTTATGCGGGTCGGGTTCGGGCTTGTCAAAACCTATTCCGCGGCGGTTGCCCTGCCGACAGAACTGACATTCGGTAAATTCCTCGATGGTGCGCTCTTCAATGAAACGTTCGCCGCCATACGTGCCTTTGTTCAGGTACATTTGCATCAGTTTTGCCAAATCGTTGGCGTTACTGTACAAGCCGGCGTGACCGCTCACCCCGCCCATCAGCGAGGCGTTCTCATCATGCACATATCCTTGCAGCCATTGATTGCGAAAGATGGTGTCGTTGGCGGTCGGAATCACTCTTCCTGCCGAAAAACGCTCTAACGGGCGGTAACCCAATGTAGTAGCCCCCAATCGACGATAGAAATTACGCGCCACAAACTCGTCCAATCCGATTCCCGACTTCTGCTCAATTAATTCGGTGAGCAGGATAAAGCCAAGGTCGCTGTACAAATACTGCTTTTTCGGCAATAAGGGCGTTTGTTTTATCCGGTTGAAGATGGTATCGCGGTAACTGTCCATCACAAACAAGCCTTCCGCCGTTTTGAAATGGTGCAGGCTATCCGCTTCGGCGGTAAAATAGCCGTCTTTGTACTTCCGATGGTTGTTCAGCCACGAATGAGCCGATAATCGGATAGGGTGTTGAGCGTTTTTTATCGGCGAAACAAGGGTTTCGGCGGTATCTGCCGCCTGCATCACGTTCATGTAAAAGGGAATGAAAGCCGGCAACTTCGCTTGATGTGTCAATAAGTCCATCAGCGTTATCTTGTTCGTTTCGTATTTTTCGGCAAAAGGGATATGCTTTTCCAAATGGTCACGCAGTTTTATTTCGTCTTGGTCGAGCAGCAGCATCACCGAGGGCAGGGCGGCAGACACTTTCGTCACCGAAGCCAAATCGTAGATATGTTCAGCGCGGACAGGTTCAGCGCGGTCGTAGCGGGTGTCGCCGTATTCGCGATGGAAAAAGACGATGCCGTTGCGGGCGACAAGAATCTGGCATCCGGGCATTGCGCCGCTGTCAATGGCGTTCATCACCATAGTGTCGATGGATAGCAGGCGACGAGAGGCGAAGCCCGCCTCTTCGGGAATGGAATACCGCAGTCGCAAGTCGCCCGCAGTGGCTATTCCGCTACGACGCCGACAGGCAGAATCAATCGAAACAGGCAAACTGCCTTTTGCGCCAATGCCGCCATAGAGCAATTGCGCCGTATAATCCTGCACCAAAGGCGAATCTTGATAAGCCACTACGATTCCCTTCATTTTATCACGATTGTCGAAATTCGACAAAGCGTAAGGTGGTGCAAACAGGCAAAGTATCACGTCTGTTTTTTCGGAAATCCTGTCCACAAAGGAAAAAACACGCGGGGCAATTCCGCTATACCGGTCAACATGGTATTTGGTGTTGTGAATACCGACTATTACCCGTGTATAGGCGTTTAACGTTTCTTCAATCTGTTTTTCCTGCACGGCAGTTGTTTTTTCGTCCAGAAAATAATAATCCAATTCTTCGTATTTCTTGATGCTCATCAGGAAATGGGTGGGCAATTGCTGTCCTGTTATTAAAACGGCTGTCTTTGCGCGGTCGAGATGCGCCAACGGCAGGATATGACTGTTGTTTTGCACCACGGTGAGCGATGCGGCAATCAGTTGTCGGTTGAGCAAATCGGCTTCGGGACGATTGACAAAGGCAGACAATCCGGCGGTTTCCACTGGTTGGCAATTATCTAATCCGCACCATTGCTTGGCTGCCAAAATTCGTCGGCACGAAAGTTCAATCTGTTCGCGGCTGACACGCCCACTGTCCACCGCGGCAATGATAGCGGCAATGGCGCGGGGCACGTCATCGGGCATCAGCAGCACGTCAGCGCCTGCTTCGAGCGCTTTCACTTCTACTTCCCCCGAAGGGAAAAATTTTGAAACGCCGCGCATATTCAGTGCATCGGTATATATCAATCCCTGAAAGTGCAGCGAATCGCGCAAAATATCGGTCATCACCCTGCGCGACAGTGACGACGCTAGATTCTGAGTGGAATCCAACGCCGGAACGCTCAAATGACCAGCCAGCACACCTGTAAGCCCTTGCTGCATCAGATGCTTGTAGGGCGCCCATTCCAAGCCGTTGAGCGCCTCGTAAGTGCCGGTAATGACAGGCAGCGCCTGATGCGAATCGACTGTGGTGTTGCCGTGACCGGGGAAATGTTTTGCCGCCGCGAGGATGCGTTCGCCCTGCAAGCCTTTCATGTAACAACTGCTTCGGCGGCTCACTTCCGCGCTGTCTTCGCCGAAAGAGCGGATGCCGATGACCGGATTGGCAGGCTGGTTGTTAATGTCCACCACAGGTGCAAAATTCAGGTGTACGCCCATCCTTTTGAGTTGTATGCCTATCTCCTGCCCCATTTTGTAAATCAAATCCACATTCTGCACTGCGCCCAAGGGCATTTGTCGCGGAAACGCGATGCAACTGTCCAAACGCATACCCAAACCCCACTCGGCGTCCATAGCAATGAGCAGCGGCGTTTGCGACAAATTTTGGTAAAGGTTGGTCAGTTGCGCCTGCCGCAGCGGTCCGCCTTGGAAAAACACCAAGCCGCCAATGTGATATTGCGCGATATAGTCCGAAATGCGGTCAACGTGCTTCCGGTCTTTGTTGGAATACGCCGCCACCATCAGCAATTGCCCGATGCGTTGCTCGAATGTCAGGCTGTTGAAGACAGAATCCACCCAAGGGCTGTGAAGGTCATCGAAAGGAAAATCGCCGGACGCGGGCGATGCAGGTTGAGAAAAAGCGGTAAACAGTATAATTGACAAAATAATTGACAATTGACAACCTTTAGCTCGGCGAAGCCAGTTGACAGTTGACAATTTCTTCTTCAAATAAGAAATGTATTTATTCACAGTGATTATAGCATTTTTCGATAAAAGTTATCAATACTTCGGCTGATTTTTCAGGCTCTTCAAAATAGCCCGAATGTCCCGAATGTTCCAGAACGACGGTTTCCGAATGGGGAAAGGACGCAGCAAGGGGAACCAAGGGTTCGGGGTTGATATAAGAATCATATTTTCCAAGCAGGAAAAGAAGCGGCAAACTATTTTTTCTCAATAAATTCTGCCGGTCGGGACGGTCGCGCATCCCGCGAAGGATGGCGGTAACGCCGTCAGGCGGCGACAGCAGGGCAAGTTCTCTGGCGAAAGTCACCTTGTCGGCTAATGTTTCTAAATTGTCTTCGGCAAATCCGTTGGGAATGCTGAAATGGCAAATGAGGGACAGTTTTCCGTCATTCACCAAGCGTATTTCTTTGTCCCGCGCCGCTTTCTTTTTTGCATCGTCTGCCAGAGGCGACGAATGGAACAGGCAAACGCCCGCCAAGCGCTTGGGAAAATTTGCCAGATAAGCCAGCGATACATATCCGCCCATCGAATGTCCCACCAATACGCAACGGGGAATATCCAAATCCTGCAACACCGCTTCCACAGCCTCTGCCATCATGTCCATGCTATGCGTGTCTGCCACCACGCCTGATTGCCCGTGTCCGGGTGTGTCCATCCTGATGACACGGTAGCAGGAAGTCAGACGGTCGCAGAAATCATTCCAAATATCAAGCGTTTCGAGATAGCCGTGCAACAACAATACCGCCTCGCCTGTGCCTTCGTCGGACACACGGATGGCGCTATTCCTAAAATGAACCTGCTTAATCATCTACATTTTTAATTTGCGGCAAAGATAAGAAATAATTATAAATGGTAAATTATAAATGGTAAATGGGGGAACGGATAAAAGGATAAACGGCGCACATCCGTAATTCGTAATTGAAAATACTCGATTCCATCTGCGTTATCTGTGTGCCAAATTTGATGAATGATAGAGGAATAACTGAATTGTCCATTGAATCCTATTTCAACAAATCTTGAACTAACTGTTTGTCATACATAAATAATATCTTTCATTATACGTTCGACAAAGCGCGTTTTCAGATTATTGTGCTTGCGGACAACATCCACCCTTGTGCCGAAAAGTTCTTCGAGGTCGAGTACCATACCAAGAGATTTCAGCCCTTTCGCAGCACCTTCGTAATATACATCCAAATCACTATTGTCGGTTTGTTCTCCGCGAGCAACCGAGCCAAAAATACCCATGCGCTCTATGCCATATTCTGACGCATATTTTTCTTTGTATTGACCGAGCAGGTCAAGATATTCATTGGTTGTCTTCATGATATTT
>JAISKR010000118.1 GCA_031260845.1 Bacteroidales bacterium | reverse complement strand
CCTTTACTTGCTCAATAGACAAATCCGTCCAATCGGCAATCTCAATAACATTCATACCTCTACGGGCATATTTGATTGCCAAATTTGTAAGCGCTTTTTGCATGCCTTCCTGTAGGCTTGTTCGCTTGACATAATCCATTGCATTTCTTACGTCATTGTATTCTAAAATACTTTTGTTATAGGTTTCCATATCTTTATCTGCCGAATTGGGGATATTTAATTCATCTTTTTCAGGATTTCCTTTACTTGCTCAATAGGCAAATCTGTCAAGTCGGCAATCTCAATAATATTCATGCCTTTGCGGGCACATTTGATTGCCAAATTTGTAAGCGCTTCCTGTATGCCGTCCTCTCTGCCTATTCGTTTGGCATAATCCGCAACATTTCTTACGTCATTGTATTCTAAAATACTTTTGTTATAGGTTTCCATATCTTTTTGTGTTAATTTATCTTTTCTTGAAATATTAAATAATCTCTCAAATATGCGTCCCTGAACTTCCGGGGGCTTGCTGTTGAATTTGTCCATGTTTTTTAAACAGTACAACCAACTGTCGGCGTTCGTTTCCAGGTCTTTTATCTCTTTTGTAAAATGGGGCAACTGGATATAGACAAACTTCAACTTGTCCGAAAAAGGTTTGTGTGTTCGCTCGTTTATCAGAGACGCTTTTTCAATGACTTCTTTGTCTAACGCCGTTTCACGAAGTGCGAAATCCAAAATTCCAACGAAATATACGGCTTTGAGTTCAAAATTCCAGAAGCCGGTTTTCGGTGCCTGATTGCGTATCATGTAGGAGGTGTAGAACAACGCCCTGTCTGCGAAGTAATCCTGAGGCGCTTTTTGCATTTCTACAAGGAAATATTCGCCTTCCTCGTTGGTACACAACAAATCAAAAACGGCTTTGCGTTCCGTTTCAAAATCGCCCAGATGTTCGGTGGGCTGATAATGTACTTCTTTTATCCGGACACCTGTCAGACTGCGCAAAAAGTCAATCAGCAACTCAGTATCACTGAATATCTTCTTGAATCCGAAATCCGTCAATAGATTCATATAAACGGAACCGGCAGGAACTTTTGCGTTTGTTTTCTTTGCCATGACTGTTATTTCTATCGACAAAAGTAGTCATTTGTTTGGTATTTACAAAAAAAATGATTGAAAAATGCGCGCTGAAAATTGAAATCAAATTTCCCTTACCTTTGTATGTCAGTTAAATGATTAAAGTTAGTGTGAGTTACCGAAATACGCAAACGCGCTCTTCCAAAGGCAAACTTGTCTTGTCGCCCGGTGTTTCCAAAGAAACGCCGAACGGCATCTGGCTGATGAGTTGCCAGTTATCGGGCAATTTCCACGTTGCTTTTACCTCGTCGTCGATAATCGGATTGTAATGTTGCAGGGATGCACCGAAACCGGCTTCTTCCAGCATCACCCAGATGGAAAACTGGTGTATGGCGCTGGTTTGTTGCGACCACACCGGAAAATTCGCCGCATACGAGGGAAATTTCGCCTGCAACTGCTGCACGGTCAATTGGTCTTCAAAGAAGAGGATTGTTCCGTAACCGGAAGCAAAGGATTTATCCACTTTCTCTTGTGTCTTGGCGTATGCTTCGGGCGAAATGTGTTTCCGAAGCGTGTCTTTGACGATGTTCCAAAGGGTTTGATGCTGTTTGTCCAAAAGCAAAACAACACGTGTCGTTTGCGAATTAAAGGCAGACGGCATATTCGTTACCACCGTATCAATGATTTCCTGTATCTGCGAGTCCGGAACAGGCGAACGGTTGCTGAGCGCATAATGGCTTCTTCTCTGTTTTATCGCTTCTTCAAATGTTTTCATATTTTTATACTATAAATTAGTCCCGTGTCTTTGTTCGGGATATTAATACAACAAGGGGGTTAACCCCCTTGTTAAATCGGAACTTGTTATTCTGTCGGTTGTTCCGGTTGAGCCGCAGGGAATCCAATAGCATTCGGGTCAACTGCATTTTCAACCTGTTTCTCGATGATTGAACCGTCGGATTCAATCTCTCTGCCGGATGTGGTATAAATGGCTGCAAAGATACACAACACTACCAAGGCGCTGGCAAGTGTCCATGTTGCTTTTTCGAGGAAGTCTGCGGTTTTGCGCACGCCCAAAATCTGGTTGGACGATGAAAAGTTGGCAGCCAAACCGCCACCTTTCGAGTTTTGCACCAATACTACGAGCACTAAAAAGATGCAGACAATTATCATCAATACCGTGATTACACTATACATTTGAGTTATTTTTTAGATTCTTTTAAACTATCTTTCAAGGATGCAAAGTAATTACTTTTTTCCGGATTTTTCAAAATTAATTGGTCATAAATTTCAATTGCCTTGTCAATCAAGCCTTGTCCGGCAAAAACTTTTGCGAGTGTTTCTGTTGCTATCAGTGGATTATCCGGCAATTCATCCGCAAGTTGCACTTCATAATTACTTTCTCGACGCTCAAGTTTTTTTTGTTCTGTCCGAAGAAAAATATCAATTAATTGGTCAGCCGACTTTTGGGTAACGCGCTTTTCTTCCGGTGCGTTACCTGTCTGTTGACGGAAGGCGTCTATATTGTTCATGTAAAAGGACAGCAAGTTGCGGTTCCTGACGCAAAAAACAGAACGTTCCGATTGTTTGGCAAAGGCGGTTGTATTCTTGTTTTGCAGGCTTTTCAGCAATAGCAGATGTCCTGTATGGAAATACGGGAAACGTTCCACCAATTGATTCAGGTCGGTTTCAAAATTGCCCGTCTGTTCGGGATGCGACAGCAAATCACAAAAATCCTCTTTGGTCATTTCGGTTTAATTACCCAATTCTGAAATAAATTTAACCCTTATCAAGCGGATGTCTTCTTCCGAAAACTCATCCTCGCCCAGCACCTTGATGGCGTCTTCGATAGATTCGGTTTCCGCATTTCTGAAATAATCGTATATCTCATCGCGGTGGTCTTCGTCCAATATCTGGTCGATGTAGTAATCGAGGTTCAGTTTGGTTCCCGAATTGACAATCGCCTCAATTTCGGCGAGCAATTCCGGTATATCCAAATTTTTCGATTCGCAGATGTCTTCCAACGCAATTTTCCGGTCAATAGCCTGAATGATATACACTTTCAGCCCTGATTTGTTGATGACGGATTTCACCACCATGTCCTGAGGGCGGATAATCTCTTTTTCTTCAACGTATGCTTTGATGATATCGACAAATTCCTTGCCGTATCGTTGTGCTTTTCCGGCTCCGACTCCCGAAATGTTTTGCATTTCGTTCATGTTTATCGGGTATTGAATACACATATCTTCGAGGGACGTGTCCTGAAAAATGACGAAAGGCGGAAGATTTTTCTGTTTGGACAATTTTTTGCGAAGGTCTTTCAGAATCTTGAACAATTCATCGTCCACCGTGCTGCTTTTGCCTGCCATATTGACGCCACCGTCTTCTTCGTCGTCATTGTATTCATGGTCTTGCGAAAGCATGATGGAATACGGTTCATCCAGAAAATTACGCCCTTTGGCTGTAAGTTTCAACAAGCCGTAATTTTCGATTTCCTTCTGAATCAATCCTGCCACCAAAGCCTGTCGCAGCACCATATTCCAGAAATGGTCGTCTTTTTCGTCGCCGCAGCCGAACATTTCCATCCTGTGGTGTTTGTAACTTTTGATGGCGCTGTCGGCGTTTCCGGCAAGGAAATTAGCGATATGTTCCGCTTTGAACTTTTCCTGCAACTCCAAGATGGCGCTCAATGCTGTTACCAAATACTGGTCGCCTTCAAACTGCGATTTGGGATGGCGGCAATTGTCGCAGTTTTCGCAATTGGGTTCCAAAAACTCTTCGCCAAAATAGTGCAGCAACAGTTTCCGGCGGCACAATGCCGATTCGGCATAAGCAACGGTTTCCAGCAGCAGTTGCTTTCCGATTTCCTGTTCAGCAACCGGTTTGCCCTGCATGAATTTTTCCAACTTCTGGATGTCCTTGTAACTGTAAAAAGCGATGCAGTTGCCTTCGCCGCCGTCGCGTCCCGCACGACCTGTTTCCTGATAGTAGCCTTCGAGGCTCTTGGGAATGTCGTAATGGATGACATAGCGGACGTCCGGCTTGTCAATGCCCATACCGAAGGCGATAGTGGCTACAATGACGTCAACTTCCTCCATCAAAAACCTGTCCTGATTGTTTGAGCGGGTAGCGGCATCCATACCGGCGTGGTAGGGCGCCACTTTGATGCCGTTCACCAACAACTGTTCCGACAATTCCTCCACTTTTTTACGGCTCAGACAATATATAATGCCTGATTTTCCCGCATTATTTTTGATATACTTGATGATTTCCTTTTCGGCATTGATTTTCGGGCGTACTTCGTAATAAAGGTTGGGACGGTTGAACGAAGCCTTGAACACGTGGACGTCCAGCATACCGAGGTTTTTCTGAATATCGTGCTGCACCTTCGGGGTGGCAGTCGCCGTAAGCGCCATGATGGGCGCTTCGCCTATTTCCGATATGATAGGACGGATACGGCGGTATTCGGGGCGAAAATCATGTCCCCATTCCGAAATACAATGCGCTTCGTCAATGGCATAAAAGGAAATAGTAATCTGTTTGAGAAACAGTATGTTATCTTCTTTCGTTAATGATTCCGGCGCGACGTACAGCATTTTGGTTTTGCCGCTTAGGATGTCCTCTTTCACCTTTGTAATCTGCGCTTTGTTCAAGGAAGAGTTCATGAAATGCGCCACGCCGTCTTCCGACATGAAATTGCGCATCGTGTCCACCTGATTTTTCATCAGCGCTATCAATGGCGAAATGATAATGGCAGTGCCTTCCAGCATCAGTGCCGGAAGTTGGTAACAAAGGGATTTGCCGCCGCCTGTGGGCATCAATACAAATGTATTTTTACCGTCCAACACGTGCTGGATAATCGTTTCCTGATTCCCTTTGAATTTTGAGAAACCAAAATGTTTTTTCAGGTTCTCGGTCAAAATGTTTTTTACTGCTGCTTTTGCCATTTGGATTTTAAACTATCTATTGTCTTTAATTGTTCAATCATTCTTATTGAATACATTCAAATATGATGCCATGAATTTGATTTCTTCTGACCTATTTTACTAATTTACGCTCAAAATGTTTCAAAGTTCAAAAATAAATTTTTTATGCACTCGTGTACCCATGACTAAAAATACGTTTGAATCATATTTGCCGTAATTTATTACCCATTAAGTACAAGAAATTTCAACTTTCTAAAATGCAAATCTAAAACATTTTGATGATTCCAACTAAATTATTTTTATTTTTTCAAAAGTTTTCAAAAACGAAACGAAGAAATATCTGCTAAATATTTGTCACTGATATGGCAGATTCAATAAAAATGAATAATTTTGCAGGTCGAAAAGATTTAAAATATGGCAAAAAATTCAAGTGAAGAGATGTCGTTTTTGGAGCATCTGGAAGAACTCAGGTGGCATATTGTGCGTTCGGCTGCCGCCATAGTGGTGTTTGCAGTGATAGCATTCATATTCAGCCGCTTCATATTCGATTTCCTTCTTTTAGCACCCAAAAACCCCGATTTCATTACCAACCGATTAATGTGTAAATTAGGTGATTATCTGCATACTGCTTCTTTATGCATTAATTCCCGTTCAGCATTCATCATCCAGAACATTCAGATGGCAGGTCAGTTCAAAGCCGACATTATGGTTTCGCTGATTGTGGGCATCATCATTGCGTTCCCTTATATAATGTGGGAGGTATGGCGTTTCATCGCACCGGCACTGTATGACAAGGAACGTCAAGCGGCACGAGGCTCGGTTTGGGCGGTATCGGCGTTTTTCCTGCTGGGAGCCGCTTTCGGATATTTTGTGATTGTACCCTTGTCCATTGATTTTTTGGGCGGATATTCAACCAGCGTACAGATTTCCAATCAGATAGCACTCGATTCATATTTCTCAACCGTGGCTTTCGTGCCGTTGGGGACAGGCGTCGTTTTTGAATTACCGTTGTTAATGATATTCCTGACCAAAGTAGGTGTAGTGACGCCCGATTTTCTGAAAAAATACCGTAAACACGCATACCTTGTCCTGCTGATTCTTGCGGCAGTCATCACTCCGCCGGATGTGTTCAGCCAGATAATAGTCGTATTTCCGTTGGTGCTACTCTACGAAGCAAGCATCGTGATGACGAAAATCACAGCCAGAAAGCATCAGCAAATTCTTGATAGCGAACAATGATAGATATTTCCTTAGAATTAGTGCCTCAGGATGAGGAATATATCCATCACCAGACGGCATTTGTAGAACAGAACATACCGCAGGTCAATTATATCAATTTCCCTGATTTGATGCGTTTTGAAATACGCGCATGGGAAGCCTGCCGCATGATTCACTATTCGTCGTTGACCAAAATAGCGCATCTTCGTGCCATCGACTTCGACCCGCACCAAGCATTTCCACTCATTGATTTCTTTGCGGAAAACCATATTGAAAAGGTGTTGGTGATTGAAGGCGACAAACCGCAGGACATGAAACGCCGGATTTATCCGGTATCCACTATCGACTTCATCCGCAAACTGAAAAATGAAGCGCCTTTCTTGAAAATATACGCCGGTTTCGACCCTTATCGCAACAATATCCGCTTTGAGATGGAATATCTTGCCCAAAAAGCCGCGGCAGGAGCCGAAGGATTCTTTTCACAGCCCTTTTTCGACCTGCGTTTATTGGAAATTTACGCCGAATATATGTCCGAATGGGAAGTATTTTGGGGTATCAGCCCTGTAACCACCGAAAAATCACGGGCATACTGGGAAACCCGCAACAGCGCCATCTTTCCAAAATCCTTTACACCCACCTTAGAGTGGAATATCCGTTTCGGCAAACAAGTGCTCGATTTTTGCGAGCGGCAAAAGTTCAATCTCTATCTGATGCCTATCCGAATTAATTTGGAGGCTTACCTGAAAGGGCTGTTCAATTGAGAATTACTTTGTTGCAACGTTAGAATAACAAGGATGCAACTATACCGTAGAGTTGAGCCGAAGTCAATGAAAAAGCAAGCCTTGCATCTATATCTCGAAGGATTCGGCTTTTGCTGCTAAGGTTTAAACCATTGAAAATAAGGGCAAACCTTAGTAGCCCGAAAATGACCACTATAAACCCAACCTTATTCATCTTATTTTTTTGAATTGTCAATTGACAATGGGCACAAGCGCATAATTTTTAATTTTTAACTGACAGGTCGAGGCGACCTTGTCGGTTAAAAAAACTTTCCGTTTCGCCGTTTATCCGTTCTACCTTTTATCCTTTTATCCCTTTTCATCCCTTTGATGATAAAAAATTTCATTCTTTTTGAAAAAATCCTTACGTTTGTCGTTTCTTTCATTGGAATGAATACTCGTTTCATCGTACATATTTTAGGTCACTTGTTGCTGATAGAAGGCGGGTTGATGCTGTTTCCGGCAATTGTCGCACTCGTTTACGGCGAGCCGGATTTCGCATCATTTCTGCTTTCCGTGTTGATTGCTGTCTGCGTCGGCTTTGTCTGCCGGTTTTTCTCAAAGAACAGTTCGCAAGAGATAAGCAAACGCGAAGGACACATTATTGTAAGCGCCGTATGGGTGGTGTTTGCCGTTTTCGGTTCGCTGCCATTCCTGCTCAGCGGGCAGATTCCCTCTTTTATTGATGCGTTTTTTGAAACCATGTCCGGCTTTACCACCACCGGCTGCACCGTCCTGCCCGATGTGGAAGCATTGACGCACGGGATGTTGTTTTGGCGGGCGTTGATGCACTTCACGGGGGGCGTGGGCATCTTGGTGCTGATTATTGCCGTACTGCCTATTTTCGGGGTGGGCAGCATGACCATTTTTCAGTTGGAAACGTCCAATGCGAGCATCAACCGGTTAAGCCCGCGGATAAAGGATACTGCCGCGTATATTTTCCGTTTTTACGTGTTTTTCACGGTTCTTTGCCTGTTGCTCTATCTTCCCGAAATGGATTTCTTCGACGCTATATGCCATGCCTTTTCCACTACGGCTTCGGGGGGATTCTCAACGCGCAATGCAAGTATGGGCGCTTATTCCGGCTATTCGCAGTATGTTTCCATTGTGTTCATGCTGTTGGCAGGCACCAACTTCACACTGATGTACTATGCTTGGAAACGCGAATTTAAAAAAATATCCCGCAGCGACGAGTTTCGCTTTTATCTGATGATTGTGCTCATCGTTAGCGTTTTCGTCGCAGGCGGCTTGCTGTTCAATGGTTTCGGGGCAGAACAAGCCATTCGCGAAAGTTTGTTCCACGTGGTGAGCATCCTCACCACCACCGGTTATGTCGTTAGCGACTACACGCTTTGGGCGCCACCCTTGTGGTTCATAGTCCTGCTGACCGCTTTCATCGGCGGCTGCGCGGGTTCCACGGCTGGCGGCTTGAAAGTTGTCCGGTTTATCCTGCTGATAAAGATGATTCCGGTGCAATTTAAAAGGCTGCTGCACCAACACGGCATCATTTCGGTGAAACTGAACAAACAGAATGTCCCCGAAGAGCAAATGTTCCGCACACTTTCCTATTTTATGATTTTCCTGTGCATATTCATTGCCGGCGATTTCGTCCTGATGATTTGCGGATTGGACTCAACCTCGGCGCTCGGCGCTACCGTTGCCTGCCTCACCAATTGCGGACAAGGCTTGGGAATCGTCGGTCCGTCGGGAAATTTCAGCGAAGTGTCTGCTGTCGGAAAGTTGGTATGCTCTTTCCTGATGCTGCTCGGACGCCTTGAATTATACGCGATACTCATCATTTTCTCTCGCGGATTTTGGAATCAACAACGATAATACATTATATATTATGAACACAAAAATGGAAGTTTTACAGCAGCACTTTTCAGGAATACTTGAAAATATTGTTCCCGATGCGTATCGCGAAGGGCTTCTCAAAACGCCTGAACGGGTTGCCAAATCAATGGAATTTCTCACCGAAGGATACCGCTTAAACCCGAAAGAAATCCTTGCATCATCGGTATTTCACGAAGATTACAAGCAAATGGTCTTGGTCAAAGATATTGAGATGTATTCGATGTGCGAGCATCACTTGCTTCCGTTTTTCGGAAAGGCGCATATCGCTTACATTCCCGACGGGCAAATCACCGGTTTGAGCAAAATAGCCCACGTGGTCGATATTTTCGCCCGCCGTTTGCAGGTGCAGGAACGAATGACAAGGGAAATACGCGACTGTATTCAGGAAGCGCTCAATCCTATGGGCGTAGCGGTGGTCATAGAGGCGCAACACCTTTGTATGATGATGCGCGGTGTGCAAAAACAAAATTCTGTGGCTACCACGTCGGCTTTTACAGGCATCTTCCTGAAAGACCACCGGACACGCGAGGAATTTATGCACCTGATAGGCGTAAAACTGCATTAACATTGGCAATACACAGATGGAAGCACTGAATTTTCCGGCATATCCGGCGCAAGTAAAAACGGTGAGCGGCAAAACGGTGATTTTTGACCTCATTCGCAAGAAATACGTAGCGCTGACGCCCGAAGAATGGGTGCGCCAGCATCTTATCCATTATCTGACGACAGAGAAACAGTGCCCATCCGGATTGATTTCCGTGGAAACTTCGTTGCGATTCGCCCGATTGAACAAACGCAGCGACCTGATTGTCAACGACCGTAACGGACAAGCGCTACTGCTGGCTGAATGTAAAGCCCCCGACGTAGCCATCAGCACAAAAACGTTTGAACAGATTGCCGTTTACAACCAAACCATCAAAGCGCCGTTTTTATTGCTCACCAATGGTATGCAACATT
>JAISKR010000114.1 GCA_031260845.1 Bacteroidales bacterium | reverse complement strand
GTTCCACTTTTCTTTCTCAGTATTCCACACGGCTTTGTTCGCAAGCAGTTTGGACACCAATTTGTCCCCGTCGTAGCGCTCTATCGAAAATCGGGTAGCCTGCTCCGTCCGGCTGTTGAAGGATTCCAAATACACAAACATACCGGGTTCCACCTGTTTGTGCATATTTTCCTTCATATACATTACCGGCGATTTGATATACGCATCCTCAAACGCCAACCGTTTCCTGTTGGCGGTAGGCATGATGACGTCGTTCAGGAAAAAAATGAACACCACCAAAATACAGGCGCTGATGAAATACGGGTACATAAGCCGCCGGAAACTGATGCCACTGCTCAGTATGGCAATGATTTCGCTGTTGTAAGCCATTTTTGAGGTAAAGAAAATCACGGCAATGAAAATGAACAGCGAACTGAACAGGGTGACGAAATAGGGAATAAAATTCAGATAATAATCGAAAACGATTTCCGACAAGGTAACTTTTTTTTCGAGAAAATCATCAATTTTCTCCGAAATATCGAAGATGATGACGATAAGGATAATCAACAAGATAGAAAAAAAGAACGTACCAAGGAATTGCCTGATAATGTAAGCGTCCAATTTGCCTAATTTGAATTTGCGCAAGGTCATAACTTTCTTGATAAATTTTCAACCATTTCCTTTTTCCATACAATAAACGTACCGTTTTTTATTTTTTCCCGAGCCTCGCGCACTAACCACAGATAAAAGGCGATGTTGTGAAGGCTGGAAATCTGCGAACCCAGCATTTCCCCGGCAATCACCAAATGACGAAGATACGCTTTGGAAAATTGGGTATCGACAAACGATGCGCCGTTTTCCTCGATGGGCGAAAAATCATTCTTCCATTTCTCGTTTTTGATGTTGATTTGTCCGTTTCGGGTAAAAATGGAACCGTTGCGACCGTTGCGGGTGGGCATCACGCAGTCGAACATATCCACGCCCAACGCAATGGATTCCAGTATATTGACAGGCGTTCCCACGCCCATCAGGTAGCGCGGTTTGGCGACAGGAAGGATGCCATTCACCAATTGAATCATCTCGTACATTTGCTCCACCGGCTCGCCTACCGCTAATCCTCCAATGGCGTTGCCCTCGCAGCCGGCTTCGGCGGTTTGTTCAGCCGATATACGCCGCAATTCGGGATACACGCTTCCCTGCACGATAGGAAAAAAGGTTTGCGGATAGTCATACAACTGCGTTCCTTCGCGGAATTGCTTCCATCCGCGGTTCAGCCATCGCAGAGTCCGCTCCATGGAATGTTTTGCGTAGTCGTAGTCCGCCGGATAGGGCGTACACTCGTCAAAAGCCATCATGACGTCGGCGCCTATGGTGCGCTGTATATCGACCACCCTTTCGGGCGTGAAAAAATGTTTGGAACCGTCGATATGCGAACGGAACTCGGCGCCGTCCTCTTTCAGTTTGCGGATGTCAGACAGCGAGAAGACCTGAAACCCGCCGCTGTCGGTCAGAATAGGGCGCTCCCATCCGATGAAACGGTGCAATCCTCCGGCTGCTTTGAGCACTTCCAAGCCCGGACGCAGAAAAAGATGGTAGGTATTGCCCAGAATGATGTGCGCCTGCGCATCGTCTGCGAGGTCGCGCTGATGAATGCCCTTCACCGTGCCCTGCGTACCCACCGGCATGAAGATAGGCGTTTCCACCTCGCCGTGCGCGGTAGTCAACACCCCGCACCGAGCCGAACTCTGTCTGTCTATGCTTGTTATCCGAAATTCCACCTCGTAAATTTGCCGACAAAGATAGCATTTTTAAATGAATCTATTGCTTGCCATATTGTGTATATAAACCGCCAATAAGATTATTTAATTGTAATTACTTTTGGCGGATATGCAAAATCGTTCCAAAGGCGATTTGCCTGTTCACTTGTCATTTCGCCTTCGTACGATAAAACTCTGTATTTCAAAACATAGTGTTCGTTGGGTTTCAGTTCCCAATCTTCGTTTTTGGTGGGGGCGAAGTTGATAAAAGCGTCGCCACGTCCTCCGTTGGCGTTCTCATCCCAGATGCGCAAAGGCTCAGGGGCATTGTGGTTTTCGGGATGTCCGAGAAAGAGCAAGCCGGAACGTCCTGTTTTCGTGGCGCCGGTGATATAAATCCAGCGAGCGTTCGTTCCGTCTATTTCCTGACGGGTTTTCCCTTCGGAAGTCAGCATTTCGCAGTTTTCCTTTGTCCATTCTTCCGTTGCGCGGTAACCGAAGCCGGCATAGCGATACGCCTGCAACAGCACCGGCAGTGCTGTGGCGGGATGCAGATGCGACTCGAAATCCCAAAGAAAGCCGCCGGACACATTCCACGTTTTCACTTTCCAAAGTTCATCCATCACAATTTTTTCCTCTTCGGGCGTGAATATATAATGGTCTAAACCGGCAGTATATCCAGCAAAAATATCTCCCGCGAAGGTGTTTTCAATATTTCGGGCACGCACCGTTCCCTGCTTATCGCCGATATTCCATAAATCATACAGCGTTCCGTCGTAAACCACGTGTGTCCAAGGGTTCCAGATGCCGAAATGATGCCGATGGTCTTTGGGGCTGAGATTGGTGAGCACATTGCCCGCAGGCGACCATGCGGGATGGATAAATCCGCTGCGTCCATAAGCGGCGTCCACGCCTTCGGGCGGCTCCACGTGCGCATAATTATATTGCAAAACGTTTTTCGTGCCATTCTTCAATATCAACGCTTTATGCGTATCTTCGACGGTCATAAGCGGTTTCGCGGAAGGTTTGGAAGGTTTGGCAACGAATGTGCGGCTTTCGCCGGCTTTCGTTTTCCCTGTCAATACCCAATACAAAACGGTTTTACCATTCTCTTTGACGGTTTGGGAAAGCACTTTTTCGGTTTTTTTGCCTTTCAATTCGCTCAATGCCCAATCTGATTTATTGTCCG
>JAISKR010000100.1 GCA_031260845.1 Bacteroidales bacterium | reverse complement strand
ATGCCCACGCTGAATGCGCTTTTTCAGGAAAATGTTGATAAATTGGGCACAGAAACGGAATTAGCCACCGTGAGCGATATTTACGCACAATGCAAAAGTATTTCCATCGACTACGCCATCATGGAAAAAGCGGAGAACGTATATGTGCTGTGCGCCGACTTTGGATGGTCTGACATCGGCACGTGGGGTTCGCTTTATGCCAATCAACGCAAAGACAAAGCGAAAAATGCCGTGGTGGGCAACAATGTTTTTCTGTATGACACAAAATCTTGCGAAATAAGCGTTCATCCGAATAAATTAGCCGTTATTCAGGGTTTAGAAGATATGATTGTGGTGCAAACCGAAGATGCCCTGTTGATTTGTAAACGGGAAAACGAACAGCAAATCAAGGATTTTGTGAACCATGTGAAAATGAAAAAAGGAGAAAAGTATATCTGAGCAAACAATAAATAATGCTTAATTGCGTTTTTTATTTTTGTAAAAATTATCAGCAGTTGAAGAATTTAGTCGGATTTACTTTTTTAATGTTTTGCTTGCTTGTTCCGGTTTCGGCACAAATATCGCAAAAGAAGATGCTGAATTACCAGCAACACGATAACCGTGTCATTCATTTTGGCTTCTGCTTGGGCTTGAATGCGATGGATTTTAACATCACGCCCTCTCTTTCGGACTACAAAAACGATACTTTGCTGGCTAACGTCACCAAATTAACACCCGGCTTTCACATACAGGCAGTGTCGGCGCTGAAACTGAGCAAAAAACTCGAACTGCGGTTCCTGCCCGGCGTGGCTTTCGGTTCGCGCAACCTGCTCTTTTACAAACCCGGAAAAGTCTATGACGACAATCATCAATTGGAATCCAGTTATGTGGAACTGCCTTTATTACTGAAATACAAATCGGAAAGGGCTACCAATATGCGCGGCTTTATCGTCGGCGGGCTTAACCCGCGCCTTGACCTTGCCAAAACCTACCGCGAGGATGATGGCATCTATATGGACTTGAAATTTAACGATTTATGCTATGAATTAGGGGGCGGCTTCGATTTTTATTTCCCGTATTTCAAACTCACTTTCGAAATTCGCGGCTCATGGGGCATCTTCAATGTGTTGAACGAAACCAGTACCCCGCACCCTGAATTTCAAAACGCCATCAGCAAACTGCGGTCATCGGCTTATATGTTTTCGATTTATATCGAATAATATGTGTTTAGATTATCGTTTACTGCAATCCACTACAATGCGATTGTCTGCCGGAAGCATCCGTAAAGCGCTTCCCTGCGACACTTCTGCCGAACCTTCTTTCAGTTCCAAGGTATAATCAAAATCGCGGAACGTAGCCTTGATTTGTTTTCCGCTGACCTGCCGGAAAGGAAGTTCAGCGTTGGCGGCGGTTTTCAATTCAAGCGCCCAAGCCTCACTGTTGGCGTTTTTGGTGCGGGATACTTCAAAACGGTCTTCGTAAAAGACAATTTGAAACAATTGACCGTCGGCGGCGGAAAATTCCACCTGCAATACATTTCCCTGCAATTCGCTTACCACAGGCGTTCCTACCTTCGGGTTGTTTCCTTGCGCATCCACAATGTGCAAACCGGCTTTGGTTTCGGCAGCGCTCCATTGGAAACCGTCCACAATCGGCGGGGTAATGTAGATACACTGCGTTGATTCGCCTGCTTTGGTGAGATAATCGGACTCCATGCGCTCGTCAAACAGGTGAATGTCGCGGAAAAAGAACTTATCTCCTTCCCATTTGAGGTTGGCGCGATAGAACCGGCTGTTGTACCAAACGGTTTTGTTGCCTTGCTTCCGGTAGGCGTCGGTCAGCGCGGTGACGGCTGTGGCGGGCGTTACCGCAAAATTTTCCTTGAACCATCTGCCGGAGGTTTCCAAGGTTTCAATGCGCACTTTGTTTTGTTTGCGCAAAGAGTCGAGCAATGGAATCTGTATCGTCAGTCCGTCTTTCATCTGCCGCCATGTAAAAGAGTTCTCCTGACCGGCTTGCATATAGTTGAAAGCCAGACAAGGCTCTTCCGTCATGCTTTTCAAAAACCATTCCACCCATGGACGAACAGCGCCGCCGCCATCTCCGCCTGCATACACCGGTTCCAAAGAGATGACGCCTTGCGAACCTCCGCCCAGCCCGCATTCGTACTGATAAACAGGGTCACTGCCCAACATACGGAAAATCGGGACTGAAATTTGTCCTGCCTCGGTTTGCGCCGGCATATAGGCATTTTTGCGACTTGGGTAATAGGCTTGATTCCAGTAGCCGCCCCAAAGTGTGTAGCCGTCGGTGCCGATTTGGTCTTTGCAGTTGCACGAAGCAACGATATGATATTTGTCGTACATATAACCCAAGGTATGCGCGTCGATGAACCACGAGCCTACCGAAGCGGGATATTTCCCAAAGATTTCTTTGAATTTCTCCATATAGATATCGACCAATTTTTCGCGCTCGGCAGGCGTATAACCGGTGGCAAAGCCGACATTGGCGTGCCAGTCCCACGGATAGCGTCCCCGCCATTTCATACCGGCGGCTTCGATGTGCGGCTGCGTGATTTCCCACCATCCGCCTACTTCCGAACCGCGGGCTATCTCGCTTTTCAGAAGTTCCTGATACTGAGGATTAATCAACGCATCGTACTGCAACAGGAAGGTGCCGATTAACTGATACTGTTTCAGTTGATTGATTTGTTCTACCACTGTCCGGTACAGCACTTCATCGATGTTTTCCTTACTACGAGGCTCTGTCTGCCTGATGAAATTAATGATGTTGACAATACGCGGCGCGGGCTGCTCCGCTTTTTTGGGTTGATTTCCGCAAGAGGAAAGGATCATCATGCCTGCGGCAATGAAAAAGAGGACTGTTTTTCGCATTTTGACGTTATTTATGTCGGAATATTTATGATTAGTCTTACCGGATTGCTTCGTCACCAATGTACGAAGCAATCCAAGACTAAAATTCATTAGATTTTGGGAAGTTCCCAAGGCGCTCTGTACGCTTTGGTCAGATACGCATCCGCTTCTGCATCGTGGAAACTTGTTCCGTCCCAAGAGAGTTTTTTGCCCGTGCGGTAAGCGATGTTGCCCAATTGCGAGAATTTGGCAATGTGCGCTCCAATCTCTATGCTGGCATTACAGTTGCGATTGCGGGATTTGATACACTCCAAATGGTTTTTCACGTGGTAGTACAACCCGCCTTCTCCATAGTTTTTGGTCAAAGGCACGGCTTGCATACGTTTTCCTTCGGGTATCACTTCCCATCCGCCGCGGTCAACGACCAATGTGCCGTTTTCGCCTACAAATCCCAAGCCGTGGGTGCGTCCGTAACCGCCGTCGTCAATGCCGATGGCATGATCCCAAAGCACTGTGAAATCTTTGAACGTGTAGATGGTTTGCAGCAAGTCGGGCGTTTCGCAGGCGTCGTCGGGATAGCCGAACTTTCCGCCCGAAGCCATCACCGATTCGGGCGCTGTTACGTTCATGCCGTAGAGTGCGTAATCGAGCAGATGAACGCCCCAGTCGGTCATCAAACCTCCTGCATAGTCCCAAAACCAGCGGAATGTGAAATGGAAGCGATTTCTGTTGAACGGACGTTTGGGCGCCGGACCTAACCACATATCGTAGTCCACGCCTGCCGGAACGGGTTCATCCGGTTTCACAGGAATGGAAGGGCACCATCCCTGATAGGAAAATACGCGCACGGTGCGGATTTTGCCTAATTGTCCGGTTCTCAGGAAGGCTACGGCGTCCTGCCAGTGCGGGTCGCTGCGCTGCCATTGACCTACCTGTACCACGCGGTTGTAGCGCTCGGCAGCACGCAACATGATGTTACACTCTCCGATACTGTTACCCAACGGTTTTTCGCAATAAACGTCTTTGCCGCTCTGGCAGGCTGCCACCAATTGCAGGCAGTGCCAATGGTCGGGCGTGCCTATTATTACCACGTCTATATCCTTATGGTCTATGAGTTTCCTCCAATCCTTGTAGAGGTGCTTCACCTTTTTGCCGGTTTTTTTTTCGGTTTCGGCGGCGCGGTTGTTCAGTACTTCGCTGTCGATGTCGGAAAGCGCCACACATTCCACTTCGGGAAAGCGCAGAAAATTTTGAAGGTCGCCATAGCCCATGCCGTTACAGCCTATCAGTCCCACTCTTATTTTATCGTTGGCTCCTACCCCTCCTGCTTTGATAATGAAAGGGCTTGCCGTTAGTCCGGCGCCGAGTAAAGTACCCTGCCGGAGAAAATCACGTCGTGTTGTCATATTTTTATGTTTTAATGAATTAAGGTAATAAAATTTGGACAAAAATAGTGAAAATAAATATATGTCGGCATCACATTGAACGTTATTAACATTTATTAACTTATCGTCATAAATTGATGATGCAAATACGACCTACGAAGGTTTCGTAGGTCGTAAAAATATATGTAACCATAAATCATAA